>JBIIHN010000052.1:0-8033 GCA_044235745.1 Bacteroidia bacterium | reverse complement strand
GAAGACCATCCAGTTGTTACCGGGCGTGCAGGATGCCGGTGAGGGGAATTCCGGTTTTTATGTGAGAGGTGGCGGCCCGGATCAGAATCTCATTCTTCTCGACGAAGGGGTGGTTTATAATGCAGCCCATTTATTTGGATTCTTCTCGGTGTTTAATCCGGATGCTGTGAAAAATATAACCCTTACCAAAGGAGGAATGCCGGCTCAATATGGAGGACGCCTTTCGTCAGTGCTGGATATCTCCATGAAAGAGGGAAATATGAAGGAATATCATGCAGAAGGAGGTATAGGTTATATCGCATCACGCCTCACCGTTGAAGGTCCCATCAAGAAAGATGTAAGTTCTTTTGTGGTTTCCGGACGCAGAACATTTATTGATCTCTTTTTACGCGAGCCATTCATAAATCCGGAGTCAAATTTCGCCGGTAACTCCTACTATTTTTACGATCTGAACATGAAACTGAATTATATTTTATCTCAGAAGGACCGGCTGTATCTGAGCGGCTATTTTGGACGGGATGTGTTCAACTTCAAAAGTGCTGAAACCGGATTTAAAGTTCGTATTCCGTGGGGAAATGCGACCACCTCATTGCGTTGGAATCACCTCTTCAGTGATAAAATGTTTATGAATTCGTCGCTGATTTTTTCTGACTACAAATTCGAGTTTGGTGCAGAACAGCAGCAGTTTGATTTTCGTATCTTCTCCGGAATCCGCGACTACAATGCTAAAGTTGATGTCACCTGGTTTCCAAACATTCTGCACAATGTGAAGTTCGGAGTGAATTATATCTATCACCGGTTTACACCTACCAATGCTTATGCACGGAGCGGAGATGTTGTTTTTGACCTGGGTGATGTTACAAGGTTTTATGCTCATGATGCCGCCATCTACGTGAATGACGAATGGGATATCACAGAGAAGCTTAGAGTGAGTGGCGGATTGCGGTCAACATGGTTTGCACACGTTGGACCCTTCAACCGATATGTTGAAGATCCCGCCTTTGAAGACAGAATCATCGATACAATTCCGTATAAAACAGGGGAGAAAGTGCAGGATTTTTTAAATCTCGAACCGCGACTCAGCTTGCGTTATGAGTTGGATAAGAATTCTTCCATTAAGGCCGCATACACCCAAAACTATCAATACATTCATATTGCCTCCTTTGGTTCGGTATCGCTGCCTACAGATGTGTGGGTGCCCAGCACGGATAAAGTCAAACCGCAATTTGCAGTGCAGTATGCCCTCGGCTATTTCAGAAACTTCGATGATAACATGTATGAAACTTCTGTAGAGGTGTATTACAAGGATATGAAGAATCAGATTGAGTACGAAGAAGGTGCTACTCCCGATGGTGATGTGAGGAACAATCCGGACAATAACTTCGTATTTGGCAAAGGCTGGAGTTATGGTGCTGAGTTTTTTCTGAAGAAAGCAAAAGGTAAATTAAGCGGATGGATAGGTTATACCTTAGCGTACACCAGACGGCAATTTGATGATCTGAATTTTGGAAGAACGTTCCCTGCGAAGTATGATCGCCGGCATGATGTCTCAGTAGTGGCAACGTATGATTATAATAAAAAATGGACGTTCGGAATGACATGGGTCTATGCAACCGGAGATGCCTTGACCTTACCGAATGAAAGATATTTTATGTCCGCAGGTCCACCGGTTAGTATCGATCAGGGAGGAAACATCGATGTGAATAACAACTTTTATATCCTCAGTGGATTTGATGACCGGAATGGGTTCAGACAAAAGTCTTATCATCGACTGGATTTATCTGCCACCTTGAGGAGTCAGAAACAAAAGCGGTTTAAAAGCGAATGGGTTTTTGCATTGTATAATACCTACGGTCGTCAGAATCCCTACTTTATTTATTTTGATATAGAAGGAAACAGCCAGGACGGCAATCAGCGAATTCAGGCTAAGCAGGTCTCTCTGTTCAGCATTATACCTTCTGTAACGTATAACTTTAAATTCTGAAGAAATGAATAAGTTTCTGTTTATATTATCAGCAGTCTTCATACTCGCAGGATGTGAGAAAAATATTGATCTGGATCTGGAAGATGCAGATTCAAAAATTGTTGTGGAAGGATATGTAGAAAGCGGTTTCGTGCCGTACGTTATTCTGAGTCGTTCGCAAAATTATTTTGATCCGATCGGTCAATCTACCATCAACAACCTGCCTGTCCGTGATGCTATTGTGACCATCAGCAATGGCACTGATACTGTTAAACTCACGGAAGTGGATACAACGATCAACGGTGTTACGGTGGGAGGATTTTACATCGCACTGGATCCGCTTACACTGATACCAACGATGATTGGCGTACCGGGTACAAACTATAAAGTGCATGTTCGGAGCGCTGATGGTGAAGAAGTGACTGCTTCTGCATTACTACCATTACCGGTTGCATTGGATAGTGTTTGGTTTAAAGTACAGGAAAACACCGACTCTCTTGGGTTCGCATGGGCAAAACTGAAAGACCCGGATACAATAGGTAACCATTACCGTTGGTTTGCAAAACGGCTAAACAAGGATAACTTTTTTATTCCTCCTTTCGGTTCAACATTCGAAGATAAATTCATTAACGGGCAGCGATTTGATTTCGCATACAACCGTGGGTCCATTCAGAATTCAACTGCTGAAGAAGATGTGAATGAAGAAGCCGGTTTTTATAAAAAGGGAGATACCATCGTGGTGAAGTTCTGTACAGTCGACCGTTCTACTTTTGAGTTTTGGAGAGATGCGGAAAACCAGCTGGGCAGCAATGGTAGTCCTTTCGCTGTTCCTTCTAACATTAAAAGTAATGTGACAGGGGGGCGTGGATTGTTTGCCACATATACGGCCAGTTACGATACCATCATAGCTCAGTAATCTTTGCTGAATTTTACGATCTTCGTGAACCATCATGAGGCGTATTCAGTTATTGATAGATCAGGGAGAAGGCGATATGCTGGATTTCAAGAAGGAAATCTCCAATGTACATCGGATTGCCAAGACCATCGTTTCATTTGCCAATCACCATGGTGGTACCTTGCTCGTAGGTGTAAATGACGATGGAACTATTTCAGGGGTAAAAGCGGAAGAAGAAAAGTTTATGTTGGAGAAGTCGGCCGAATTTTTCTGTGCACCGCCGGTCTCACTCACTATGCATGAGTGGAATATACGAGGTAAGATCGTACTGGAAGTCATTATTCCTGAAGGGGATGTTAAACCGTATTATGCCATCGATGAAGAAGGCAAAAAATGGGTGTATGTGCGACAAAAGGACCAATCTCTCCTGGCCAGTAAAGTTATGGTAGATGTTTTACGCCATAAGCACAGTGCACGACCGGTATTGGTGAAGTTTACAAGCAAAGAGAAAGCTTTAATGGATTACTTAAATCAGCATCCCCGAATCACCTTAAAGGAGTTTTGCAAACTGGTTAATATCAGTCGCTGGCGGGCACAACGCATTCTGGTGAATCTTACTGCAATTGGCGTTATCCGGTTGCACGACATCGAAAAACCGGAGTTTTATACGCTGGGGTAGTACTTGTAATTTTCTAATAAGAATCTGATTACTCAGATGCAATAAACAGGAAGATTCATAGAATGTTCAATTCAGGTCATCCATGACTTTATAATTTCACCAACGCTGATTATTTTTAGACATCCTAATCCTACTTCCGATGGAACATTCAGCCGAGCAATACTACTTCAAAGCCTTAAAGCTACACAAAGAAGGTTATTCCGTTAAAAATATTCATCATATGCTGATGAAAGAAGGGGTGAAAGAAGAATTGTTGGTGGAAGCTATGTGCAGGATAAAACTGCTGGTTTACAAAAAGAGAAAAAGCAGGGGAGTGATGATGATGGTTGCAGGAGGGATCCTCTTGTTAGTTGGATTTATCATGACCGTAATGATGTTCCATCAGCATTCCAATTTCGATCTGGTGATGTATGGGTTTACGATTACGGGAACACTGTTGATGGGCTTTGGAGCCTATGAGGTGCTGCAATGATTTCTTTTATCATCAGGCAGAATAAAACTTGATTAAAGAACTAAAAGACACCTAAAAGGCCTCTGTCTTTTTATTTTCCTGTGATCCCTTCGGGATTGACTTCGCTGCGCTCCGTCGGACCCAGCTTATCCGGGTTGCAAATGAAAAGAGCGTGCTGCGCACGATTTATCTTTTTACACCTGCGAGTTCAAGCAAGCTTGCTCGCTGTTGTTTTTACCTGCGATCCCTCCGGGATTGACTTCGCTGCGCTCCGTCGGACCCAGCTTATCCATGGTGAAAATGAAAAGAGAATGCTGCGCATTTTTTCTTTTACAGAAAATACAATCAAGCGAGTTTGTTGAATTTTCTGTAAAAGAAAAAGGCCCCAACGGGGCCTTATCTTTTCATTTATCTGTGATCCCGCTGGGACTCGAACAAGTACATATATTCAATAAGTTATATATTATTTGGTTGATAATTTATTTAAATAGGTTGATAATGTAACGGAGTTGGCGGATGAGAGTTCTTGGCTTGATAGCTGTGGTTCCACACCCTCACCACAAAAAGAATATGACCTGATTTTTTAAAGGTCTTTGGGGATCTGCAAATTTGGTTTTCCAGTACGGCAAGAACGAAATGAAAATGTCAAATTCCATACGAAAGGTCGATACCATCGACTATTATGAAATGGTAGCCGGAATTCTTCCCGGGCGGTCGCCGTCGATTTTTCATAACGAAACATCGCTATTACTGGGGTGAATTCCCTTGCCCTCCGGTTTATAAGATTCACTGCACATCATTTTACAAGGTCGCGCCGCTAGTTCATACGGTTGATTGCCGGAAATATGGCGAGTTGCATTATTGGGTCAGATTTGGCGACCGGTACAGCCCGGCGTTGATTGTCTTCGAATTCATACTTCTTGAGAACATCTTTAAAATCAAGTGCTATTTTTTCCGGGGCCTATCAGTTTCTGATCCGGATACCGGCGAGTTGGTCTCCTTCAAATCCCCGGACAACGAGTTGGTCCAGTACTGCATAGCAGGATTTTCAAAGGAATACCTTTTAAAAAAATACTCGTTTTCCGACATGAAGGCGCAAGAAAAAGAATCTCCTGCTCAAATCTCTCAATCCGCAGTATCAGCCCAACGAAGTACTGGCTACGGATATCCGCAAAGTATGGAAATTCTGCAATTTCATCAGCTCTGAACTGCCCGAGGATTACTGGGCCAAGGACCGTGTACTGAAACGTATAGAGAAGATGGAAGCGGACATGCGGGAGCTGAAGGGGAACTTATAGCTTACTGTTCCCATAATCATCAATATCACTTACATCACTTTAATAAAAAGCCATCCCGGTTGACGAACACTGACAGGGGGGGAGCTTTAATTACACAACGGTGTTATTTGTAACTATTAACGTGCAATCAATAATTTGCCTTTGTAAATATGTTTATCACTGCTCGCAATTAATTGATAAATACCTGCGGGAATCATGGAAACATCAATGCGATTTTCAGCATCCATACTCAGAAAAAAGGATCTTCCGGTAATATCAATGGCCAACACTGAATTAATAATTTCATCGGATTGTATATTCACCTCCGTTGATGCCGGTGAAGGAGCAATGGAAAGTGGTGATGTGACCTGACCTTCGTTTAATCCAGTAGTGATAACGGGAATATTATATTTTAAGGTGACACCCCAATTTACAGTGCTGGCACTTTCACATGCAGAACCGGTTAGAATTAGTTTGTCTGAAGAATCTAGACGTGCCGCGTACACAAAATCACTAGCACCACAAGGACCATTATACACAAAAATATTGTTAACGGTTCCTTGTGCATTATAAAACCAGGCATAATAATTTGAACCGCCGCCAACTGCAATAACATTTTTTTGAGGACTCAAAAGTAAATCGCTCACCAACTGATTGTCATAAAGCGAATCTTTCCAAACAACACCTCCAGTTATCGCATTATACTTTGTTAAATAATGTCTGTAAGGCGAAAATGCTGAATAATTTCCGGCTACATAAACGGCATTACTGCTCAAGTCAACAAGCATTTGTGAATAATAAAGGCTGGGCCCTTCGGCAATTATCGTATCATAACTGTAGATATAGCTGGAACCTAAATCCAATATTCTTGTGAGTGCATTTACCGGATCGTTAACACCGCTGCTTTGAGTAGTTAATACAAATACTTCCCCGTTTTCTACATGAAGCATCTTTGGGTCTACAAAGGGATTGTAAAGGGGCGCTGTCCATACTTTAGCGGTGTAAGCGGAGTTGAGTTTCGATATGACTCCGCCAGTTGAATAATACACGGTACCATCCGGTAAATAAAAACTGGGGCCGGGATAAGCTAAAAAACCAACGGTGTCGTGATATTGAGCAATCAAATTAAAATCCGTATCAAACTTCAAAAACGAATATATCGATAAGCCAGAATTATTCTTTAAGAATGAAATATGAATATTATTTGACTGATCAATATGGAAACCATAAGAAAAATAGGGTTGAGATTTAATGCCGACCAGCCGCGTGGTTTCTACGGTGTCAATTACCAATTGGTCTGCTAAACCACCCAATGTATCTACTTTTAGAAGATATAAATTATTAAACTGCGTGGAATTACTCACGTTAGCGGCTATATATATATATCCATTGAAATAAAAACTATTGTTGAACTGCATATTAGTATATCCGGAGGGAAGGTAGGTATTGTTGAATAATTGAGCACCGGCTCGAGAAAGTTTAGTCATACTCGGTATGCCAATTCCACCACTGCCATCACTAAAAACATACACATTTTGATTCGTGTCGAGTACCATCATCTCCATTCTGCCACAATTGCAGGAATGCTTCCAAAGCGCAGGTTGGGCAATAGTGGAGCGGACAGAAATAGCCAACAGGATGAATAAGCAGGCAAGTAGTTTTTTCATAAAGTTCGTTCGATTCACAAAAATATTTTAAAAAAACGTGTTAAAAAAATGTCCAAATTGTTGGGGTGAGATTGTAAGTACCCCATTGGACTGCGGGCAAACCTGCTATCGCGTTTTACCCGCGGTCCCAGCTCATCCGTAGTCTAAAACAAGACATCAGCACGGCGTGCAATTTTTTGTTTTTAAACCCGCAATTACAAGCAAGCTTGCATTGCGATTTTAAAAACAAAAAGGCCGCGTAAAGCGGCCTGCTGTCTTGTTTCTTAAGTGATCCCGCTGGGACTCGAACCCAGGACCCATACATTAAAAGTGTATTGCTCTACCAACTGAGCTACGGAATCGGCTTTTGTCTTCGGGTATTCGCCCTTCGGATTAAAGCGGGTGCAAAAATAGTTACTTCGTTTTCAATCCCCCAAATAATTGGCTTTTATTTTTTGTACACATGGTAAATAATTAATTAACAATAAATTAAAAACTACTCAACAATCGGGCATCGTTCAAAAGGAAGGGAACGATCAAATTGGTACCGGTAGGTATAGAGTGTTCGCCATTTGGTAGTGCCTAAATTTTCGGCCACCTTGATCATTTTGGGGTTGAAATCACCGATCCAGGTGAGGACGGTATCCTTGTACACACCCGAAGGAATAATCGTCTTTTCTCCGAATACGATCAAAGCGGCTTCTACTCCCTTCCCCTGCCATTCCCGAACAACGCCGAAAATAATTCCCGTCATCCGTGTGGGCGTTTTTCTGATTTTATGATACAGGAATTTCAATTTGCCAATCAGGTTCAGATTTCCATTTACGTGTTTGAAAATCTGATTCAGCTCCGGTAGACTGATATAAAAGCCAATAGGTTCGTTTTTATAAAAAGCAAAAATCACAAGATCCCGATCGATAACCGGTTTCATGGCTTTGAATATTTTCTGAGCAGCCGATGAACTCATCTCCTTAAAATGACTGTGTCCGCCCCAGGCTCCATTATATACTTTGCGAAAATATTCTGCTACATCGCTGATATTCATTCCTTTGATGTTTTTTACATCAAAATCTTTATCTTCCTTGAGCTGATGGTACTTACGATGGAAAATGGGCTGCGCAT
>JBIIHN010000051.1:0-8037 GCA_044235745.1 Bacteroidia bacterium | reverse complement strand
GATGTTAAAAGAGTTATAGATGTTACAAGAGTTATAGATGTTAAAAGAGTTATAGATGTTACAAGAGTTATAGATGTTAAAAGAGTTATAGATGTTACAAGAGTTATAGATGTTAAAAGAGTTATAGATGTTAAAAGAGTTATAGATGTTAAAAGAGTTATAGATGTTAAAAGAGTTATAGATGTTAAAAGAGTTATGAATGGTATAAATGTTTTAAGAGCTATAAAATAGTGTAAGTCCTTTTTATTGTTATTATTACTCTGAAATAAAGGGGGGACAGACGTTTATAAGTTTGTTATTTTCTCGAATGCTTATTATTTTCACCCCAATGATTCGTTACAACCCCCGCGATTGGTTTCTCATCCTCTTTAAATTTCATAAGGCTGATACATTTCGAAAATTGTTGCCATTGATTATTGTCCTCAGCTTATATGCCTGGCTGATTACATGGCTGGAAGTGGAAATATGGAAACTCAGTGAAACCAGTCATGTTAAAAATTTATCGTTGATTCATTCATCACTTGGAATGGTGATTTCACTTTTGTTGGTTTTTCGCACCAACACGGCTTACGAACGCTGGTGGGAAGGGAGAAAAATATGGGGCGGACTTGTAAACTCAAGTCGTAATCTGGCGTTGAAGATAAAGGCACTTGTTCCGGAGGAGTCAGGATATTTTGCTGTGATGATTCCCAATTTTGCTTATGCATTGAAAAATCATCTGCGACGGGTTCATCTGGAAGAAGAGCTCGAGCCGGCCAATGGATTCTCTACCGAATCAAAAACAGATGTGCATTTACCAAATCACATCGCCGGCCAGATTTTGAATTATTCAGCTTCACTGGAGCGTTCAGGGAAGTTAAAACCGGAACATCTCCTTATGCTACATCCCGAACTGACTAACTTCACGGATGCCACGGGTGCCTGTGAACGAATACGGAATACACCTATCCCTTATTCTTATTCGGTGTTTTTGAAAAAGTTTATGTTCATGTATGTGATGACCCTGCCCTTTGGATTTGTTTTTTCACTCGGATATCTCACCATCCCGGTAGTGGCTGTGATTTTCTATGTATTGGCGAGTCTGGAGTTGATAGCAGAAGAAATTGAAGATCCTTTTGGTGTCGATGCTAATGATCTGCCCACCGATGAAATTGCTGCCGGGATACGAAAAACCGTAAAGGAAATTCTGGCTTGACGACTTGCATTGCTGATTGTTTCTAACCCCCGGTTTTAACCCGATAAATCCTGTCGGTTTATTTGAAAGAATGTAAACTGCGGCGAGCCTGTAGCCTGTAGCCTGTAGCCTGTAGCCTAGGGCCTACAACCTACAACTTGGCGCCCCTGTGTGGAGGATGGTTTTAGTCACGTAATTTTCAATTCTTTAGGTTGTTAATTGAAAATATGGAGAATATTATTCGACAGCAATTCCGCGCGATATTGCAAGAGGGGCTGGCTTGCCGGACCTGAAACCACGGATCCGTCGATGATGCTGAACTTACTCATACAGGTGGAGTCAATGCAGAAAATGTCATTGGGAATTCCCTGAACAAAGGCAGTGGTAATACTGGGATCATAGGTGCAGGTCCGTTCAAAAGCGGCAAAATCGGTGGGGGAGGTGCGGACAACGATGAGGCCCCGGTTTCCGGCATAATTGTAATAAACCCAGTTGTTTATCGCATTTAGGTTTACATATTCAGGTAAATTGAGGTTAAGGTATTCATCCACAGCAACCGTAGGAACGCGCTCCCGGTCTTTTTTGCAAGCCGCTGAAAGCAGCATAGCGCCCACGGCGACCCATAAAACCAGGCCTTTTACGTAATTTTTCATGAGGAACGAAGATAGGCATTTGTATTTTTGAAACATAATTACCTATATTTGGTCTTGTAATAACGAACCAACACATGAAAAAGCATCTCCTCTCCCTGTTATTTCTTCTCTCTATAATGATTCCCACTGTACTTCTGGCTCAGTCTGCTGAAAACGCCAAGGGGAAACATGGTGGTTATTTGGTGACGGGTGAACATCAGCTCTCTTTTGAAATAGTAGATGATGGTACCACCATTACTTTTTATCCTGTCGATACCAATGGTGAAGCTGTAAAAAATGCTCCTGAGTTGGTTGATATATCTATTGTTATGATATCTACAGCAGAACAAGTTCATATGCGTGATGTGCGTCTCACCGAAGGCGCATACAAAGTAGTACCAGAAAGACCTTATCCGCTCTATATGTATGCTATAAGCTACACCTATAATGATCAAAAAGGTGCAGTGAAATTCAGAATCCCTGGCGTGAAGAATCCACGCTAGTATTTCTGCGGACCAAATTTTACCGGGGCTGCCTGATCGGCGGCCCTTTTTTTATGCGAGAATCAAACGTTTTTATCCTGCAGGTGCAATATATTTCATGTATGTTTGCGCTACCCGGATCATGAAATACTTACATCGGATACTCTTATTTCTCGCTTTGTTAAGCGCGGCTCCTGTAGTTGCCCAATCTGACAATAAGGGCGCTAAAAATCAGAAGCAAGCGGAAAAGAAAAAACAGGAGCAAGTTAAAAAGCAGCGAAAGGCCGAAGAAATCGGCAGAAAGCGTCATGAAAAAATCCAGTCGAAGGATGTAAAAAAACGCTGGAAGAAGAATAAGAATAAGTACAAGCACGTCGATACATTTGATAAGCGAGCAAAATGGCGTAAGAAATTATGGCCAAGAAAGCGTCCAGCTAATAAGTAAGGACTGGTTTAAGTTCGATGAATAGCTTAGTCTTAAATCACTGTCTTTTAATATTTCTTTACAACACAGAAGTCAAGCCATCAGTGATCCTGCATCTGTAATCCTGCATCTGTAATCCTGCATCTGTAAGTTCGTAATCCTACTTCTTTAATTCCGTACATCCGTAATCTGCACTTCCTATCATCAGTACCCTGAAGGAGGGCGAAGCACACTTCAGGATCTGTAATCCGCAAATCTGTCCGCCGTACGGCGGATCTGTACAATCCTAATCAATCCGTAAAAGAAACGGGGGGCGTGCACCGCACACCCCCCCCCGTTTCGCATCTGCAATCTGCAACCCCAACCAGGGAGAATTCCCGCAAAGGACAACGAATCAAGCGTACATACGCATATCCACCGGCACTACCGTCGTTACGCCCGGCTCGGCCATCGTGATGCCGTACATGATGTCGGTCGATGCCATTGTTTTCTTATTGTGGGTGATGATGATGAACTGTGATTCCTGGCTGAATGTTTTGATGATATTGGTGAATTTGTCGACGTTGTTGTCATCGAGCGGTGCGTCCACCTCATCAAAAATACAGAAGGGGGCAGGTTTTAAAAGATAGATGCCAAACAACAGCGCCGTTGCGGTCAGTGTTTTTTCTCCTCCTGAGAGCTGGTGGATACTGAGCGGCTTCTTGCCTTTCGGCTGTGCGATGATCTGGATATCGGATTCCAGCGGATTGCTTTGTTCGCTCAATACCAGATCGCAATTGTCGTCGTCTGTGAACAGGGAGCGGAATACGCGGATAAAGTTGGCGCGGACATGTGTAAAGGCTTCCATGAATACCGTCCTCGCTGTTTCGTCGATCTCGCTGATCGTTTTCAAGAGGGCTTCCTTGGCATTCTGGAGATCCGTTTTTTCTGCGATGATGAAGTCGTATCGTTCTTTGATCTCTTTGTATTGTTCCAGTGCCATGGGATTGATCGGTCCGAATTCAGTGACGCGTTTGCGTAATTGCTCTGCTCTCGGGCGCATCTCATCTTCGTTGAACTCCGGATCCGGTTCTTGCCCAGTCAGCTCCTGAATGTCGATATTGAACTCAATATTGAGTCGTTCTTTCAGGGAGTGCATCTGGAGTTTTAATTCGTTTAGTTCGTCGTGCACCTGCTGAAGCTGATGGTCGGCGTTTTCTTTGTTACGGCGCAGCTCATTGAGTCTCTTCTCTTCATTTTCGATGGCTACGCGTGCTCCTGTATATTCCGCTTCTGTTTCTTTGTAGGCTTCTTCAAATGAGCTTTTCTCATCGAGCATTAACCGGAATGCTTCATTGTTGTTTTCGAGTCCGCCAAGTAAAGTGTCCGTCTGTGATTTTACAGATTCCAGTTCGAGACTATATTGCTCTTTGTTACGGGTGAGTGTCTCTGCCTGGTTTGTTTTATATCCGATATCCCGGATGATATTCTGGATTCTGTTTTGCTGTTGCAGCAGTCCGATATTTTGCTGATTGAAACTTTGTGCCTTGTCGTTACTTTCTTTTTGAAGATTCAGTGTTTCCTCCTGTTGTACGTTGAGCTGTTGTACCAGATGGTCAAGTCGTTCACGCAAGAGGGCGGGACTCAGTTCCGGGTTATTCTGCTCTTCATCCAGTAGCTTTTGAATGGCCGCAGCTTCATCTTCCAGCCGGGTGCTGTTCGTCTTCGATTGTTCGAGATTGTTGGAGATGAAATCGCGGCTACCGGTTAGTGCGTTTACCTGACCGTTCATCCGCATAAAATCCTGCTCCTGCTTATTGAGCGATTGACGCGTCTGGTCAAGCTGTGTTTTCCAATCGCTGAGTTCCTTTTCTACAATGCTGACCTGCTCCTTATATTCTCCAACTACTTTTTCCTGATGATGCAGTTCATCTGCCAGTTTTTCGAGATTCCGGAATTTACCGGTTCGTTTTCCATCAAAGGCACCGATGCTTCCTCCGCCTATGGCGTATTTCTGACGAAGAAAATGTCCGCTTTGCGAGATGACCACGAGCGACTGATCGCCCT
Organism: Bacteroidia bacterium; assembly: GCA_044235745.1. Classification (GTDB taxonomy): domain Bacteria; phylum Bacteroidota; class Bacteroidia; order AKYH767-A; family OLB10; genus JAJTFW01. The sequence continues at coordinate 3,279 of JBIIHN010000051.1, read as the reverse complement.
GTACAGGATAGTCCTGCAGGGAGCGGTCCTTGTCAAGAATCTGCACGTGGCCGAGCAGCATCGCATACAGGGCATCGTACCGGGCATTACGTTCAACTGCGTCGATGGCCCGGATACATCCCTCCTGAACCTGTGTAGACGGCGTTTGATAATGCTTCAATGTATCCAATACAAAGAAATTTGCCCTTCCTTTCGATGCTCCGCTCAAGGTCTGTAAAGCTTCCCAGGCATCTTCCATTGACTCAACCACAAAATGGTTCAGATAAGGCTCCAGGAAATTCTCAATGGCAATTTTATATTCGTCATTACACACGATAATTTCACTGAGCAGAGGTGCCTGTTTGTATTTATCATGGTTCTTTTTCAGATAGCGGATAGATTCAGGATATCCTTCCATCTGCTCCAGCAGATTTTTTGTAAGCTGATATTCATTATGCCGTGCATCCAGTTTCCGTGATTCCGCCTGCAACACCTGATTCAGTTCTTTCAACCTGTTCTCAGATAAGCGGATATTGTCCTCCAGTTCACCGCGTAAATGTCGTAAACGTTGCAGTTCTTCTTCCGCTTTTTCTTTTTGCGGAACAAGTGAGCTTAGCTCATCCACGATGGTTTTAAGTTTTGCGCTATGTTCTTCCTGTTGAGCGTGGTAACGTTTGATTTCCTCCTGAATCGAACTGTACCGGGTTTGTTTTACCGCGGCCTTGGTTTCGAATTCATTAATCATGGTTCGGAGCTGATAAATCTGCTGATTAAGTTCACGGATGCCCACCTGAGCGCCTTCATAATCCTGCTTGCTCTTCTCCGATTCCTCACGTTGACGGCTGACCGTTTCTTCAAGTTGCCTGAGGTGTTCCTCCTCACGTACCTTCTCTTCCTGTAATGTAACAAGGCTTTCCTGGATTTCTGTCAGAGATTTATCATCCTGTTCTGATTGCTGCTGCAACTGACGTTGTTTTTCTACCAGGAAATTAAGACGCTCATTCCGGTTTTTCTCTTCGTTTTCGAAGCGCGTGATCTCCAGCAGTTTTTCATTTAGCGCTTTTTGAGTAGCATGATATTGTCGTTCCTTTTCCACCACCCCTTCTTTCATTTCCTGAATGAATGCCCCCAGCTTCTCCAGTTCTTCCTGCATTCCGCTGCGCAAATTATGCTGTTCCTGTTCACGCTGCTGTAGTTCAGTCAAAGATGAACTGTGATTCCGGATACTGTATAAAGCAAGCTGCGTACTGAGCGTCCGGTATTCTTCTCTCAGGCGATAGTAACGATCTGTTTTTTTGGCTTGGCTTTCAAGTTGTTTCAGGCTTTTTTCGATTTCAAACAGCAGATCATTAACACGATTCAGATCTGTATCCGTCTCCTCCAGTTTCTGAAAAGTCTGCCGCTTACGGATTTTATATTTGGAAATGCCTGCGGCCTCTTCGAGCAGGGTTTTGATAGTATTATTTCGATCCTTCAGAATATCATCCACCATATTCAATTCAATGATGGCATAGGAATCAGGACCTATTCCCGTATCCAGAAAAAGATCGTTAATGTCTTTCAGTCGGCAGGCGACACCATTTAATAAATATTCTGATTCCCCTGACCGATAGAGTCTGCGGGTGATGGAAACGGTGGAGTATTCGGTAGGAAGGATTCCTTTGTTATTTTCAAAGGTCAGGCTCACCTCCGCCAGATTTGCCGGCTTCCGGTTTTTGGTGCCGTTGAAGATGATGTTCTCCATCTTCTCACTACGCAGCATACGGGTTTTCTGTTCACCCAATACCCAGCGCATGGCATCCACCACATTCGACTTGCCGGAACCGTTGGGACCGACAATCGCAGTGACTCCTTCATCGAAATGAATGATCACTTTGTCTCCAAAGCTTTTAAAACCTTTAATTTCGAGTGACTTTAATCTCATGGTATTACATTACGTCTTTAGAAAAGAACGACCCGCACTGTCAGACAGGACGAGCCGGAATTCTCAGTTATAGTTGCGGTTGATTATTGCGAGTTCAACCAACGCGGGCAATGCAGTAAGATTGTCATAAATGCCCGCCTATCGCAAGGCAAATGTAAAAAACCGGCAGCATTGACCCCAGCATGACATTTCATGTGTTGAAAAGTGTTTATTTTGGTTGCATGGAATTCAAAACCATCGTCTATATCGTGGTTGGCCTGATTTGGGTCTTCTCTAAGATGTTGAATACCAAACAAAACAAGAAGTCGTTGCCTCCATATCAACCGGCTACCGAAGTACCACCGGAGATCATAAAGCCGGAAAAAACGATGACGGAAGGAGGAAGGAGAAAAAATTTTTCAGGCCGTACAACTCATTCACCCCGGAAACCTGTCAATAGGGCAGTGTCGCTGGAGTCGGATGTCGGCCTTGAATCAACAGTAGTAAAGTACAGGAGTTACGAAAACATAGAAACAGAAGCCGGATTGCAGTTCATGGGCGAGGTACAAGTGCTTCAGGATTCGGATGGGCAGGAAAACGAATCGTATGGTGCAGAAATCGCCAATGAAATTAAATACGGGAAGATGGATTGGAAACGTGCAGTGGTAATCAATGAGTTACTTACACCCAGGCACTGATTTAATCTGTTGAATTGTTGAAAACTTCAAAATCCGCTAACTCGGGTTTTTGAAATTCAAATCATTTGTTTCTATTTTTAGCCCCTTGCACGATTTAACCTAACATTAACACTTATATCGACACAAACTTAACCCTATGATAAGGAATGTCTACTCAACCCTAGTGTTTTTGCTTCTGACATGCACTGCTGCGCTGGCGCAAACAGGTGCAATCAGAGGTAAAATTCTGGACAAAGCTACCAAGGAGCCATTGCCCTTCGCCTCAGTAGTTGCGGAAATGAACGGTACGATGATCGGAGGGGCGCAATCGGATTTTGATGGAGAGTATACCATCAAGCCGCTGCAGCCGGGATCGTACAACATCAAAGTAACCTTCGTGGGATACAACGACCTGGTGATTACCGGGGTGGTTGTTGCCGGCGATAAAATCACTTTCCAGGATCTTTCCCTGAGTAAGAAAGTGGTTGAAACCAAGGAGGTGGAAGTTGTTGCCTATAAAGTGCCCTTGATCGATAAGGGTAATACTTCAGTAGGTGCAACCCTCACCCGTGAAGAGATTGAAGCAGCACCAACCCGAGACGTACGTTCTGTGGCGTCGCAGGCGGCCGGTGTGTTTCAGAAGGATGACGGGGATGCGTTGAACGTCCGCGGTTCGCGTGATAACGCTACCGATTACTACATCGACGGTATTCGTATCCG
>JBIIHN010000050.1:0-8077 GCA_044235745.1 Bacteroidia bacterium | reverse complement strand
CGAGCACTTCTTCGGTAGTACGGATCAGTTGCGGAAACTGTTCATAACGGTGGCGCACCTCCGCTTCGGTGGTCATGATCTCGTCCGGAGTACAGTTCACTTCCGGCGGTACTTTGCTGAGGAGGGTATTATGGCCGATGGCGCAGAGCAGCCGGTGTACATTGAAATCGGTTTTATGGCGCACGGTAACGGGCCAGAGGATCACGCAGCGGTGGAGGAGATGTTTATAACGGGAAAAGGGCAGCCGTGAGAGATCGGAAGGGCGGATGCCGTAAAAAATCTCATTCGTTGCAGGGCGTACTTTATCTCTTTTCTGTTCGGGAGATGTTTTCCCTTGCGGTGAAGAGTGTTGTTCGTCGTGGAGGGAACGCAGATGAAGCGGATTGAGCTGATAGTCGCGGATGATTTGTTCGTCCCGGGCGGAACGCGGACGAGCATCAGCGTTGCGCGAGCCGTTTGGCGCAGCAGCAATCGTGTTGTCATCCGTGTTCCCTTCGGGCCGGTTTGCTCCCATCACAGGCAATATCACCACAACATTTCTGAAACAGGGAATTTTTTCGGGGATAATGGCATCGCGGTTGCCGGAGCTTTCGCCTTCGCGGGCGCCGGTACGGAGGCATTCGCTGAGGAAGCGGTTCAGCTCCTCGAAGCCCTCGTTGTTTTTCGCGATACCGATAAATCTAACGTCGTCGCCTTGCCGAAATTCGATTCCTACCACCGGCTCTACCCCGTATTTCGGAGCCAGGCGGATAAAATCAAGTGCACCGGAGGTGTTGTTGATATCGGTCAGTACCAGTTTGGGCACACCCAGCCGCTGCGCCTCCTCCAGTAATTTTTCGATGGAGAGGGTGCCGTAGTGAAAACTGAACCAGCTGTGGCAATTGAGAAACATACTTCATGTCGGCCGCGACTTACGACTTCTTCAGTTCTTTTACCTGAATCCAGAGGAGCATAATAACGCCGATACCCATCAGGCAAAGAGGCGTGTAACGAAGACTGTGGAGGATGAGATCGATGGTGTCCATGGTTTTTATTTGTTATGCCTCGTCAGGCCAAAGTCCTGAAGAGATTGTTATAAGCGTTGTAAGAGTTATAAATCTTGTAAGGGTTATAAATGTTATAAGAGTTATAAATGTTGTGAGGGTTATAAATGTTATAAGGGTTATAAATGTTGTAAGGGTTATAAATGTTATGAGAGTTATAAATGTTGTGAGGGTTATAAATGTTATAAGGGTTATAAATGTTATAAGGGTTATAAATGTTATAAGAGTTATAAATGTTGTAAGGGTTATAAATGTTATAAGGGTTATAAATGTTGTAAGGGTTATAAATGTTATAAGAGTTATAAATGTTGTAAGGGTTATAAGAGTTGTAAGGGTTATAAATGTTGTCCGCCGGACGGCGGAGGGTTGTAAGGGTTAGAGTGGTTAGAAAGTTTCGTTGCGCCGTTGCGTGACCGTTGCTGCCGCCGCGTTTAAACCTCAGATGTCCCGAAACCTATAATTTTCTTATCTCCTGTTGCTCGATTCCGAGGTTCACTCGGGATTGAGTGCTTCGCTCTCAACTTGCCCCTCTTTCATTCTTGCTTCTCTTGGGTACGGACATCCCGCATTTCATGCGGGACGCGACCTGTCCCTACTTAAATGCCCGCCTTGCCTCTTTTCAATGATCGTATAACAATCAACCCCGATGACTGCAATATAGGCATAGAACTATTTCTCAAGAGTGAAAATTGCCTTGGCTTGGCTAAATGATTGGAAATGTAAAAGAAAAAAGTTTTAGTCTGATTGTAATACAATCAGAATTAAACGTGGACTACTAAGAACAAGGCTTCAGATGAGTGTCGGTCAGATAGCTGATGCATATACTTTACTCAAGTGGATGGAAAAGAACGGACCCGGCTGGCTATTTGACACAAAGTACATATCAATCTCCCCATTGTTTTTCGCTTCGATTTTTCCACGGTACCGGCACATGAATTTTTCTTTGACTAATTCATAGGTCGTGCCGCTGATATTTTAGAATTCCTTCTGCTCCTGCCTCGTTGTGGGCTTTCCGCTGCTATCCCTCACGCATTTTGTGTTATCCTAAAAACAAGAATCACTTCATCCCGTTAAACGGATTAAACTTCCGGAGATTCAGCCCCGTTCCGATGGCGCGCTGCACGGCTCCGTCGCCGAACTTCTGGCGCATCTTGTCCATGGCCTGGTAAAGGTTTATGATCTCTTCGCTGTCTTCGAAAAGGTTGATCTGGTGTCCGCCGCCTACGAGGTGACTGAACCGCACACCCAGCAATCGCACCAGCATCCGGCGCTCGTATAACTTATCGAAGAGTTCCTTGGTCCGCGCAATCAGGGTATGATCGTTGGAGGTGTAAGGAATACGACATTGCATCGTATGCGTGTCGAAATTGCTGTAACGCAGTTTTACGGTAACGCAGGCCGTTAGTTTGTTCTCGGTGCGCAGCTGAAAGGCCAGCTTCTCCACCATCTTCACCAGCAGGGCCTTGAGAAAAGTGATATCGATGGTATCACTGTCGAAGGTTTCTTCGGTGCTGATGCTCTTGCGTTCGTTGTAGGGCTCTACCGGACTATTATCAATCCCGTTGGCTTTCTTCCAGAGCACAATCCCGTTTTCGCCCATCACGCGCTCCATCAGCTTCACGGGCATCTCCTGCAGCGTATGAATCTTCTCTACACCCATACTGCGCAGCATCGCCGTGGTTTTCTCTCCCGCTCCCGGAATCTTACTCACCGACAACGGAGCCAGAAACGGTTTCTCGGTGCCGTGGTCGATTTTCATTTGTCCGTTGGGTTTGGCTTCGCCCGTGGCAACCTTGCTCACGGTTTTATTCTGCGAGAGACCAAAGGAGATGGGCAATGCCGTTTCCTTCATGATCTTCTGCCGCAGTTCCGTCGCAAAACCATAACAGCCGTAAAAACGATCCATGCCGCTGAGGTCGATGTAAAATTCGTCGATGGAGGATTTTTCGTAGAGCGGCACTTTCTCGTGAATGATATCGGTGACCATGCCGGAGTAGTAACTGTAGCGTTCGTAGTCGCCGCGAACGATGAGTGCATCCGGACATAAACGCTTCGCCATGCGAATGGGCATCGCAGAGTGAACACCATAGGCGCGCGCCTCGTAACTGCAGGCGGCCACCACCCCGCGGTCGCTGCTGCCGCCTACAATCACCGGCTTACCCACCAATGCCGGGTGTTCCAGCCTCGAAACCGAGACGAAGAAGCTGTCGAGATCCATGTGGACCACAGTGCGTTCATTATGAGGGCCTTCCGATTCCATTGCCTGACTGCCATACAATCATTTGGCAGGACTGCAATATAAACATATATTTGCAGAAAATATTTAGAAAAACAACTTTCAACATGAATATTCTTATTGCAAACGAAGACGCCTACCCGTATAAACGCGGCGAAAGCAACGGTTGCGCAACGAGCGCAACGATGAGTGAAAATGAAATAGCTACAATCATCCTTGATTGTGCAGTGGAGTTACACCGGAAACTTGGTCCGGGTTTGCTGGAGCACACGTACGAAGTAACGCTCGCACACCTGATCAATAAAAAAGGGTTAACGGTTGAGTGTCAGAAACCATTACCATTGGTTTTTGAAGATGTAAAACTGGAAGCCGGCTATCGGATAGATCTGCTGGTGGGAAATAAAGTAATTGTGGAGGTGAAGTCAGTAGAAGAATTAAATAATGTACACCTGGCACAGGTTATGACTTATTTAAGACTTTCTGAAAAGAAGCTAGGACTCTTGATCAACTTCAATTCTGCCAAAGTTATGGATGGAGTGAGAAGAGTTGTAAATAAATTATAACGTTGCGTCCGCCGCGTGATCGCCGCGTGCGTTGCGTTTAAATGAATCTTATTTGTTAGACAAATGATCTTCAACGCAAACATCAAACTCCTTCGCCAGCGCAGGAAGCTGACGCAGGACCATGTTGCCGGCGAGCTCGGCATCAGCCGTTCCACCCTCAACAGCTACGAGAATGGCAGCGTACAAAACCCCACCCTCGAGATGCTCATGGCCTTCTCGAAATACTTCCGCGTGAGCATCGACACCCTCGTGAAACTCGATCTCACCAAGCTGAGCGAATTCCAGCTCTCGGAACTGGAGCGCGGCAATGATGTGTACGTCACCGGCGCCCGCCTGCGCGTATTGGCTACTACCGTCGACAGTAACAACCGCGAGAACATCGAAGTGGTACCCGTGAAAGCAAAGGCCGGCTACAAAAACGGTTTCGCCGATCCGGAGTTCATCAAGAAACTGCCCACCTTCCAGCTGCCCATCCTCTTCGGCGACCGCAAATACCGGATGTTCCAGATCACCGGTGATTCGATGCTGCCCATCCCCGACAAGAGCTGGATAATCGGCGAGTACGTAGAGAATTTTTACGATATCAAGGACGGCAGCGCCTATGTATTCCTGACTCAGGAAGAAGGTATTGTGTTCAAGATTGCGTTTAACCAGCTCAAGAAAAAGAAAAATCTCCTGCTGCGATCGCTCAACCCGCAATACGATCCCTACGAAGTACCGGCAACGGATATCCGCGAAGTGTGGAGATTCTGCAATTACATCAGCTCCGAAATCCCCGAAGAATACTGGGCCAAGGACCGTGTGCTGAAACGCATCGAAAAAATGGAAGCGGAGATGAAGGATTTGAGAGGGTCGTTGTGAGGGATGATGTTGCCTTCATTATGTGTTTTATAGCCGTGGGTTTTAATCCGCAGCCATGATAGAAGATAAATCCTCACCCCACCTCAATCCCGTATTTCGTCAATAACCCCATCAATCCCTCCGGCGAGAATTTCGCTTTTTTCAGGCGATTGATTTCGGGGTCGATGGTAAAGTGTAATGCGTTTCTGAAATCGCATTTTTCGAGAATGGAACGTTCAAAGTGTGCGTTGAGTAAATTGGATTGATGAAAGCAGGATCCGCTGAGGTCGGCGCCGATGAAATCGGTTTCTTCGAGTGTGCAGTCTGCAAATACGGTATCGCGCATTTTTACGCCGGCAAAGCAGGAATGACTGAGCTGCGTTTGCTGAAAGCGAAAGGACAATCCAATCTGATTGCAGGTTTCAAAACGTAAACCCAGCATCTTACATCTCACAAACACACAATCGCGGAAAGCCGTACCCGTTAGTCGCGCCATCGATAAATCACATTCCTCGAAATGGCATTCCGTAAATACGCTTCCGGCGATATCTCCCTTCAAAAAATTACATCCGGTGAACCGGCAGTTTTCATACGTGGCCGGTGGGATGCCCTTGGTAAAATCTTCCTGTTTGTAATGTTCATCTTCTATAAACTCCTGCATGCAGCAAAAGTAGGCGATTTTATGTTTTTGTATGGGAAGCAGCTCCCCGGCAGCGGGGAAATATACGCCTCAACCTATTGATTATTCTTTATTTCCTGCCTCATGCGGATTTTTAGTAGCTTCGCTTTCTCTATTTAAAAAACACATGAAAATCATTCAACGTATTGCTTTCTGTCTGCTGTTGCTGGTCAGCCTGCAGAGCTTCGGGCAAACTCCGCCGCCGGAGCCGAAAAAAATTACCAGCGTGGAAGGTATCACCGAGTATGAACTCGGCAATGGCCTTCGCGTGTTGCTATTTCCGGATCAGTCAAAATCTACCATTACCGTGAATATCACGTATATGGTAGGTTCGCGTCACGAAGGGTATGGAGAAAGCGGGATGGCCCACCTGCTCGAACACATGGTGTTTAAAGGTACACCCAAACATCCCAATATTCCACAGGAACTCACCGCCCATGGCTGTCGTCCGAACGGGACCACCTGGTATGACCGTACCAATTATTTCGAGACGTTCGCCGCCAATGATGAAAACCTCAACTGGGCACTCGATATGGAATCCGATCGGATGATCAATTCCTATATCGCGAAGAAAGATCTCGAATCAGAGTTCAGTGTGGTGCGTAACGAGTTTGAATCGGGTGAAAATGATCCAGGTGGCGTGTTGATGGAGCGGGTGATGTCAACTGCCTACCTCTGGCATAACTATGGTAAATCTACCATCGGCTGTAAAGAAGATATCGAACTGGTGCCAATTGAAAACCTCCAGGCCTTTTACAGAAAATACTATCAGCCGGATAATGCCGTGCTGCTGGTTGTCGGTAAAATTGATGAAGCAAAAACGCTTGCGCTCGTGAATAAATACTTCGGGGTGATTCCTCGTCCGTCGCGTGTGCTGCAACCTACGTATACCGTTGAACCAACGCAAGACGGTGAACGCAGTGTTGTTCTTAGCAGAACGGGAGATGTGCAGGTAGCTTCTTGCGGTTATCATATAGCGGCCGGTGCTCATCCCGATTATCCTGCTTTGGCTATCCTTTCTGATGTGCTGAGCGACGAACCTTCCGGTCGTCTGTATAAAGCACTGGTCGAAACCAAAAAAGCGAGCAGCGCCTATGCTTTTTCTTTCGGTTTGAAAGACCCCGGTTTTATGTACATGACCTGCGAAGTATTAAAGGAAAAATCACTCGATGATGCGAACAAAACCTTGCTGAGCACACTCGATAACCTTTCGAAAAACCCGATTACCGAAGAAGAGGTGGCACGTGCTAAAAATCAGCAGGCGAAGTATTTTGAGATGACGTACAACTCAGCCGACCGTGTCGGACTTACCCTCTCTGAATACATTGCCAAAGGCGACTGGAGGCTCTGGTTCCACTACCGTGATATGGTGGAAAAGGTTACCGCAGCAGATGTAAACCGTGTGGCTGCTTATTATCTGAAACCATCTAACCGTACAACCGGATTGTTTATTCCGGATCCTGCTCCATCGCGAACAGATATAACGGCAGCGCCTGACCCCAAAACACTGCTGAAAGACTATAAAGGTAAAACCGCTCTCGCGCAAGCGGAAGCCTTCGATCCTGCTGTTAACAACGTCATCAGCCGCGTGAAAAACGGGACGCTTGACGGAGGTGCAAAATACGGATATCTTAAAAAATCCACCCGTGGTAATTCAGTCAACATGACCATTCAGGTGCCCATGGGTTCAGTTGCAACTTTGATGAACAAAGGAGAAATTGCCGGCCTCTGCGCTTCTATGCTCAACCGCGGTACCGAAAAACACAGCTACCAGCAAATGAATGATGAGCTGGACAAGCTGAAGTCGAGCGTGAATATTTATCAGAACGGACAATCGCTCACGGTGAGCGTGCAGACTACCCGCGAAAATCTGAAGCCTACCATTGCATTGATTCAGGAGATGCTGCGCACGCCAACGTTCCCTGCTGCGGAACTGGAGAAACTGAAGGAAGAAGAAATCACGGGCATTGAATCGCAGAAAAGCGAACCACAGGCACTGGCAGGTGTAATGTTTGAACGGTTAACGAACAACTATCCGAAAGGTGATTTCCGCTATACACCTACGTTTGAAGAACAAACAGCCAGCATCAAGGCGGTAACGATTGACGATATCAAAAACTTCTACAAACAATTCTACAACGGGGCGAATGCGTGCATCGCCATTGTCGGGGATTTCAATGAAGAAGAAACCATGGCTGCTCTCAACCCGGTATTTAACGGGTGGACCTCTCCTGTAAAATACGAAGAGGCAAAAGAGGAACACTTTGAAGTAGCGGCGAAGACAGAAAAGATCAAAACGCCGGATAAGAAAAATGCAATGCTGATGTGTGGCTTCAATATTCCATTGCAGGATAATGATGCTGATTTCGCGGCATTAACTATCGGCAACTATATTCTGGGAGGCGGATTCCTCAATTCACGTCTGGCAGTTCGTATCCGTCAGAAAGACGGACTGAGTTACGGCGTAGGCTCCTTCCTGCAGGCCGGACAAAAAGACAGGGCCGGTGCCTTTGGGTCCTATGCTATCTTCAATCCGACCAACCTCGACAAACTCATCGAAGCCTACAAAGATGAATTGCGTAAGATCACCACAGAAGGAGTAACTGAAACAGAGTTGCAGGACGCTGTGAAGGGATATCTGCAAAGCCGTAATGTCAGCCGGTCACAGGATCGTGAACTGGTGATGCGCCTTTCAAATTATGTACGTTGGGGTCGT
>JBIIHN010000049.1:0-8084 GCA_044235745.1 Bacteroidia bacterium | reverse complement strand
GACATTTACTACCCTTGCTGCTGGCCAGTTCACCGACATCGACGGAAACATTTACGATACTATCGCCATCGGTACTCAAGTGTGGATGAAACAAAATTTGAAGGTTTCGAAATACCGCAACGGCGATCCCATCCCCACCAACTTGAGCAATAGCGCATGGTCAGGTACCACCAGCGGGGCTTATGCCATTTACAATAACGCGGTTTTAAACGACAGTATTTACGGTAAGCTGTACAACTGGTACGCCGTAGCCGACCCAAGAGGCCTTTGCCCAACGGGCTGGCATGTGCCCAGCGATGCGGAGTGGCAAACCTTGGAAACATCCTTGGGTATGCCGGCATCAGAATTGAACAATACAGGAGGCCGGGGCAGTGCACAGAATGTGGGCGGTAAAATGAAAGCCGTATCTTCGTTGTGGCTTGCCCCCAACACCGGTGCTACCAACAGCAGCGGCTTCACAGGCTTGCCGGGCGGCAACCGCGGCAGCGATGGTACGTTCTACAACGTTGGCTACGTCGGTGCCTGGTGGTCTTCTACCCAGTACTCACCCGCAGATGCCTGGCTCGGCAGCCTGTATTACAACGATGCCAGCGTATTCCGGGGCAACGACACTAAGAGGGTCGGTTTTTCGGTGCGTTGCGTTCGGGATGTTTTGCCAACGGTTATAACTTCAGCAATAACAGGTATCAATGCAACAAGTGCACTGAGTGGAGGGAATGTGACGGATTCCGGTGGAGATTCTGTTTCTGTGCGAGGAGTGGTGTGGAGCACCTCACCCGGCCCCACGGTAGCGCTGCCCACAAAAACAACCGATGGCAGCGGCACGGGCAGCTTTAGCTCAAATATCACCGGACTGAATGCGGGCACTACGTATTATGTACGGGCCTATGCCACCAACGGAGTGGGTACAGCGTATGGAAATGAATTATCTTTCACAACGGCCAACCTGGTAGTGGATGTGGACGGCAATACGTACGATACGGTGGTAATCGGTACGCAGGTTTGGATGAGCGAGAACCTGCGGGTAAGCAAATACCGCAACGGAGATCCTATTCCGACGAATTTGAGCAATACGACGTGGCAAAATACTACTTCCGGGGCTTATGCCATTTACAATAACGCGGCAGTAAACGACAGTATTTACGGTAAGCTGTACAACTGGTACGCCGTAGCCGATCCCCGTGGCCTTTGCCCCACGGGTTGGCATGTGCCCGGCGATGCGGAGTGGCAAACCTTGGAAACATCCTTGGGTATGCCGGCATCAGAATTGAACAATACAGAAGGCCGGGGCAGTGCACAGAATGTGGGCGGTAAAATGAAAGCCGTATCTTCGTTGTGGCTTGCCCCCAACACCGGTGCTACCAACAGCAGCGGCTTCACAGGCTTGCCGGGCGGCTACCGCCTCAGCGGTGGTCCATTCAACTCCATTGGCACCAACGGTTACTGGTGGTCTTCTACCCTGTTCTCTACCACCTTTGCCTGTTACCGCCTCCTGAATTACTACTATGCCTACGTTTACCGGAGCAACCTCTCTAAGAGGTACGGTTTTTCGGTGCGTTGCGTTCGGGATTAGCGGTGAAGTACGTGTCCGGTCATTGCTTCGCAATGCGGGTTGGCAAATTGGCAAATTGGTAAATTGGTAAATTGGAAAATTGGTTAATTGGTTAATTGGCATCCCGTCATTGCTTCGCCATGCGGGATGGTGTGTTGTCATTGCTTCGCCATTCGGGATGGTGTTCTGCTATTGCGAAGCAATCGCCGGAAGCTAATCCTAAATACTGCGTGACAAGCGCTCTGAAGCAAGCGTCCGATAGCTATCGGACGAGATGTCGGACGATGATTTAGCATTTTGGCTTCGAAATCGTCCCCTCGACTACTCCCGCTTTTTGTGCGGGACGGGGAGCGATTATTTCAGGTGCGCGAGTAGCATTATCCCGGTTCCCGGGCGGCATGACACCGGTGCCTAAGCGGAGTCGAGGGGCCGGCGCATGTCCTGCGCCTATCGAAGGGGAGAGTCACTCGGCTACCCGCAATACTGCGTGACAAGCGCTGAGGAGCAAGAAGTCGATAGCCATCGGGCGAAGGATATGTATAATCCCAATGGCACGTACCCCAACTGTATAAACCTTCATAGTTGTGCGATTCCGGAAATTACAAAAATGTAAAATCCGGAATCGATTCCGGAAATTACAAAAATGTAAAATCCGGAATCGACCATTTTTACGTATATTTGTACTGTGATAAACCGTTCAATTTTAAAAGAAGCGAAGCAGGCACTTCAGCAGTTTCGGGCATTGTGTATTACCGGTCCGCGGCAAAGTGGTAAGACAACCGTTGCACAGTTGTTGTTCAAGGGCCGGCCGTATATCAGTTTTGAAGACCCGGCAAAAGAAAAATTATTTTATAAGCATCCGGAAAAATTTCTCTCCGGATTTCCCAAAGGAGCTATTCTGGATGAAGTGCAACGTATTCCGGATTTGTTCAGGTATTTACAGGTGTACCTGGATAAACATACCGCCCGCGGCCAATTTATTCTTACAGGTTCCAATAACTTCCTCTTGCAGCAACAAATATCACAATCACTGGCCGGACGTGTGGGATATTTAACATTATTGCCGTTGAGCTTTGAAGAACTGCAAACGGATAGACAATCGGTGGATGATCTGCTTAAGAATATCCTTACCGGCGGTTATCCGGAAATATGGGGGCGGCAATTGAACAGGAACCGCTGGATGCAGAGTTATGTGCAAACCTATGTTCAGCGCGACGTTCGTCAGCTCAGGAATATCGCAAATATGCCGCTATTCAACAGGCTGGTAAATCTTTGTGCAAGTTATGCCGGACAGCTGATTAATAAAGATCAACTGGCCCGTGAAGTTGGCGTAGATGGTAAAACTATACAGTCATGGCTTGGTGTGCTCGAGAGCAGTTATATTATTTTTATGCTTCAACCGTGGTACCGGAATCTCAATAAACGAATAGTAAAGAGTCCAAAGTTGTATTTTCATGATACAGGGCTACTTTGTACATTACTGAATATTCAATCAAAAGATGCGTTGGTGAATCATGCGATGTACGGAGCGATATATGAGAACTGGTGTATATCTGAAATTCAAAAGAACCGTTTTAACAAGGGCGATAACAATCCTATGTATTTCTATCGTGATCATCTGGGAAATGAAATCGATCTTATTCTCGAAAAACCATCAGGACTTTTAGCAGTGGAAATGAAAGTATCCCGGAAAGCAGATAGGTCTCATTTGGCCGGACTCAGATACTGGAGAAAATATCAACCTGAGGCATCAGGCATACTCCTGTATCAGGGTAATGATGCAAGTTCTGATGATCATGTTCTGAATTTTGTGAATTGGAAGCACATTGGAGAATTATAAAACGCAGTAAAATGAATTAATTCCGGAAATTGCAAAAATGTAAAATCCGGAGTGGATTCCGGAAATTACAAAAATGTAAAATCCGGAGTCGATTCCGGAAATTGCAAAAATGTAAAATCCGGAATCAGGTGTTTCTCTACGGGGTGGGATGAAAGCCTGATGACTAATTAGATTTTGTTTTATGGAAATTCCGAAACTTTCTCGCGGTATAGTACGCCGGATAAAGGTACTGTCGGGATATATTTGTACATTCGATTCGATGCTGAGCACTGCAAGGATAATTCTGTTATTGATGCTATGGTCGTTAGCGCCAATGCTGGCTGCTCCGCCGGATACTAGTGTTGTGCGCTCCCCGGACAATAAACTCACCGCATTCATCAAGATGATAAACGGGAAAGCAGAACTGGTGCTGGTGAGTGGACAAGATAAACTCTGTGTATTGTCATTGGCCGGGATTAAAACGGGGGAGGAGAAGCAGGATAAGTATTGGCAGATCATCAGGCAAAGTCAGATACCGGAAAACAGGTTGGCGAGTGCAATGTACGGACCTTCATCGGTTGTTAATGAAGCATTCAATGAACTTCGATTGACGTTGAAGAGTAATGGCGGCAATGATACCCTGTTACTAGCGGTGCGTATATACGATATCGGTCTTGCATTTCGGTATTTGATTCCTTCTGTAAAGAGCGGAACCAAAGTGTATGGTGAGTCTACAACGATGCAGTTTGAGCATAATAATCGCTGCACCTGGGCCTGGGCCGATTACCAGACGCTCGAGAAAACGTATTTCCAGACTCCGATAGACGAGGCAAAACATGTAGCACTGCCGTTTACCATTCAGAAAAGTAATGGAACATGCATCTCCATAGCAGAAGCGGCGGTGGTAAATTATACAACAGCTACGCTTCTTCAGGATTCGTTGCGATCAGATTTATTTCACTGGAATCTGGTGCCGGCCGCCGATGGAAGTGCAGTGCTTGTTCCTGACCAGACAGATACACTGAAAACTCCCTGGCGCGTCATCCTTATTGGAGAGGATGCAGCGAAGCTGGCGAACAATCAGCTGGTGTGGCTGCTGAATGATCCTCCGGCTGCAGATCGTGATTGGTCGTGGGTGCATCCGATTAACTACTGCGGAATCTGGTGGGAGATGCATCTCGGCTTATCTACCTGGCAATATGCAGGCGGCCGGCACGGAGCAACAACTGCGAATGCGAAGAAACACATCGACTTTGCTGCGTCGCATGGAATAGGCGGTGTATTGATAGAAGGCTGGAATACCGGATGGGAGAAGTGGGGAGAGAAAAATGCTTTTGATTTTATCACAACGTATCCCGATTTTGATCTTACTGAAGTTGCACAATATGCACGATCAAAAGGAGTGGAGTTAATTGGTCACCACGAAACGGGAGGCGATTGGATACGTTACGAAGAAATGATGGACAGCGCTTTCGCCTTATATGCTTCGCTCGGCATTCACTATGTGAAGACCGGTTACGCAGGACCCATGCAACCGGAGGGTGAGTCGCATCATGGACAGCTGAAAGTAGCGCATTTGCAAAAAGTAGTGGAGACGGCTGCAAAGTATCATATCATGATCGATGCACACGAGCCGGTGATACCTTCCGGACTAAGCAGGACATGGCCCAACCTGATGACGTTTGAAGCCGTACGGGGAATGGAGTGGAACGCATGGAGTGAAGGGAATTCTCCAACACATCATTGTATCCTTCCATTTACGCGGGCATTGGCCGGTCCGATCGATTATACACCCGGTATTGTAAATCTGCTGCTTAACTTTCGGCAAAGTGAAAGAGTAAAATGGAACGGACTCGATAAAGGAACTTCGCAGGTGCACGGTACGCTGGCGCATCAACTGGCTTTATCGGTGATCTTTTATAGCCCTATGCAAATGATGGCTGATTTACCTGAGAATTATGCGCTGAGTAATATCACGGATGTGCTCAGTCGCATTCCTGCATCGTGGGATACATCCATTGTATTATCCGGAGATCCAGGCAAGTACATCGTGACTGCCCGTAGAAAAGGCAATATATGGTACGTGGCAGGAATTACCAGCGATGAACCGCGAACGATCAATTTAAAAACAGATTTTCTTCTCTCCGCCAAAACTGCAGCTGCTGTAATCTACGAAGATGTTGATGCATCAGACAGAGCGGTTAACGAAGTATCATTGGCGTCAAGAACATTGATGTTAAATGCTGAACAGCCATTAAACCTGAACCTTAAGCCGGGCGGTGGATTTTTATTAGTAATTGAATTGGAAAATTAATTTGATACTCCTTCTCTTCATAGTCTTATATTTCAACTTGAAGCTATGAAGAGCGAAAAATGACACATGAATTTGTAAATCAAAATCAATTTGACCATAAATCATTCTAAAAGCTCATTCCGCGATGTTCCTCCAAAAAAAACCAGCCTGTGGTTTTAACCTCAGGCTGGTTTTTTTAATGCAGTACAATGGTTACTTTACACGCTCCACATACTCACCGGTGCGGGTATCCACCTTCACCTTGTCGCCTTCGTTCACGAAGAGCGGTACGCTCACTTCAGCGCCGTTTTCGAGACGGGCAGGTTTGAGGGTGTTGGTTGCAGTATCTCCCTTGAGCCCCGGTTCACAGTAATCGATCACCAGCTCAACAAACGTTGGAGGCTCAGCAAGGATTACATTGTCGTTCTCAAAAGAAACTTTTAATTCCATACCCTCCTTGAGGAACTTGAATGATTCTCCGAAAAGTTCGGTAGGTACATTCACTTGCTCGAAGGTTTCTTTATCCATGCAAACGATGGTTTCTCCTTCGTTGTAGAGATAGTCCATCATCTTATATTCAACACGTGCAATCTCCACCTCTTCGCCTGAGCGGAAGCGGTTTTCGAGGAGTTTGCCGGTTTTCAGGTTGCGCATTTTACCCTGATAGAAAGCACGCAGGTTACCCGGAGTACGGTGTTGCCATTCTACAACCTGACAGAGTTCACCGTTGTAACGTAATACGGTTCCTACTGATACATCGCCTGTATTTGCCATGTGTTCGTTTGTCGTTTACTGTTTGTTTGAATGAAGAAGGCAGAGAATTTTCCTCTGCCTTCCTGTTTGATTTTTCTGTTGAGATTAACCTTCTACTACTTCGAAGTTCAGTTTCGCGCGGATATCGCGGTGAACAATCACTTCTGCTGTGTAGCTTCCGGTTTTCTTGATGTGATCTTCCGGCATTACCACATGCTTCTTATCGATATCATAACCCATGGTTTTGAGTTTGTCGACAATCTGCTGTGAGGTGATAGATCCGAAGAGTTTACCGTTTTCACCAACTTTTGCACCTACTGAAAGTGTAACACCTTCGAGGGCTGCTACCAGTTTCTCGGCATCGCCGCGAACTTTCGCAATTTTATGTGCACGCTGCTTAATCGTTTCAGCATGCATTTTTCTGTTGGTTTCATTGGCAATTACAGCCATCCCGCGTGGGATTAGGTAATTGCGACCATAACCGCTGCGTACTTTTACGATATCGTCAGCGTAGCCAAGGTTCTTAACGTCTTGTTTGAGAATGATTTCCATGGTTTCTTACCTCCTTCGCTTATTTTAACAGATCGGTTACGTAAGGCATCAGGGCCAGGTGACGAGCACGCTTAACTGCTTGACCCACCTTGCGCTGGAACTTCAAAGAAGTACCGGTAAGACGGCGGGGAAGGAGTTTACCCTGTTCATTTACAAATTTGGTGAGGAAGGTAGCATCTTTGTAATCGATGTACTTGATGCCCATCTTCTTGAAGCGACAGTACTTTTTCTTTTGAACCTCTACTGCCGGAGGATTGAGGTAGCGGATGTTTCCGCCAACATTTGCTGAAGTCGACATGTTCGGATTCGTTTAGTTGTTTACTGCTTCTTCCTGTTTCTTTTGGGCTGCATTTTTGCGCTTTCTCTCATTGTATGCAACGGCGTGCTTGTCGAGAGCAATGGTGAGGAAACGCATAAGACGCTCGTCCCTTTTGTATTCAACTTCCAGCTTCGCTACAAGAGCAGGGTCAGACTGGAATTCGAACAGGAAGTAGAACCCGGTGTTCTTCTTCTGAATAGGGTAAGCCAGTTTGCGTAATCCCCAATTGTTCTCGTGAACAATTACGGCACCGTTGTCGGTGAGGAATTTACGATACTTTGCAACCGCTTCATCTACCTGCTCCTGAAGCAACACCGGAGTCAGGATGATAACGGTTTCATACTGTTTTTTCATTTTAACTGGTTTTTTCCTTTTGAGGACTGCAAAGGTAAGTAAAATAACTGTTTAGCTCCGAACGAAGCTTTAAAATTTTTTTATCTCCGGACTTGTGCTTAAATTATTGTTTTACAGCTTTTTAAGCCAAGTAAGGGGGGCTTATTCGTAACGGAGTGCTTCGATAGGATCCAGATTCGAGGCTTTGATGGCCGGGTAAATGCCTGATAATAGACCAACAAAAAAGCATAGGGTTACCCCTGAAATAATCCAAATCCAGGGAATGATAAATGTTCCGCCCATGGCAAAAGAAATAAGGTTGCCGATGAGCACTCCCAGGATGATCCCCAGTAGCCCGCCTAACTGGCAGATCACGATGGCTTCGGTTAGAAACTGCCTGCGAATAACAGATCGGGTGGCGCCGAGTGATTTCCGGATGCCAATCTCCCGCGTTCGTTCTGTT
>JBIIHN010000048.1:0-8169 GCA_044235745.1 Bacteroidia bacterium | reverse complement strand
ATATGGGCTGGTGTTTTATCGTTCGTGATCGAATTTGTCTCGCCTTAATTAATAGGCTGTTGACAATAGCCTTGTTAGTATTTGCCCAACAATTTAATCCGTTCACCCACTTTTGTATGTATCTTGATGCCATGAAAAGAATAAACAACTTCTTCCTGATCCTGATGGTTCTTCATTTCGGATTCGCGCAAGGGCAGAGTCCTTATCTGATTACAGTGCCGTATTTGTCCACTGGTTTGGTTAAGCCGGTAGAGATTACAAATGCCTTTGATGATCGGTTGTTTATTGTTCAAAAGGATGGCCGGATCCGCATAGTAGAAAATGATACGTTGAAAGTGACACCATTTCTGGATATCAATGCCCGGGTGTTAAGTACAGCGTCGGAGCAGGGACTTTTGGGACTGGCCTTTGATCCGGAATATGCAACGAATGGTTACTTTTTTGTGAATTACATCGATAATAACGGGCATACAGTTATCTCCCGTTTTAGTGTAGATCCTGCTAATCCTAATCAGGCCTTGCCAAACAGCGAGCTAATCTACCTGACGGTGATTCAGCCATACAATAATCACAATGCCGGGGATATCGAGTTTGGACCGGATAGTTATCTCTACATTCCCCTGGGTGACGGAGGCAGTGCCAATGATCCGCAGAACCGTGCGCAGAATAAAAAACAAATGCTGGGAAAAATTCTAAGGATCGATGTGCGCAATGGTGAGCAGTATCTGATCCCACCGGATAATCCGTTTATCGGAGATACTTCCTGGCTGCCTGAAATCTGGAGTGCAGGACTGCGTAATCCCTGGAAGGCAGCTTTCGATGCACAAACCGGTGATCTCTGGATGGGCGATGTAGGCCAGGGTACATGGGAGGAAATCGACATGGAACCTGCCGGCAGTGCCGGAGGATTAAACTACGGATGGCGTTGCTATGAAGGGCTGCATCCTTTTAATACAAACGGATGTCAACCCGCCTCTTCTTACACCGATCCTGTTTATGAATATCAGCATCTCAATGGAAACTGCAGCGTAACCGGCGGGGTCGTTTACAGAGGAGGTAAGTATGGTCTTCTTTCTGGACATTACCTGTTCTCTGATTATTGTGTTCCCTCAATCCGTACGCTGAAACAGATAAATGACACCACGTTCAATTATCTGGCGCATAGTACCTGGACCGGGGCCGGAATTTCCATCTTTGGATCCGATATGTATGGTGAGGTCTATCTCGGAAATCTATACAATGGTCATATCAGAAAAATCGTCGATACTGTTTCCTGTGCACCGGCTGCCTGGCTGGCTGATGAAGATACAATCAGGATTTGTGCAGCTTCCGGTTTCTTGCAAACTCCTGCCGGCGATAGCCTGACATATACATGGTATAGGAATGGAAATCCCTTATCAGCGAATACGAATAAGCTGGCAGTAAGCCAAAACGGGACCTATGTAGTACAGGTTTCCAATCTCGCAACCGGATGTTCAGCGGCGGATACAGTTTTCGTTCAACTGACACCCAATGCGCCTGTAGTGAATTTTGCGCTGGATAGTGTGTATTGTGTTTTCGATGGTGTGCAAACACTCGCACCAAGTCCGGGTGGTGGTACCTTCTCCGGATATGGTATCTCCGGTAATCAGTTTGACCCATCCGCCGTTGCACCGGGTAAATATCTCATCCAGTACAGTTATACCAGTGCAAACGGATGCAATTACAAGGAAGTAAAACTCACCGAAGTGCGCACTTGTACCGGATTATCGGAATCGCCTGCCGCATCGCAATTAACGATTGCTCCGAATCCCGGACAGGGAGCGTTCACGGTTTCTTTGGAGACGGTATCATCACAATCACGTTTGGTGATCAGCGACCTTGCCGGTAGAATGGTAAGCGAAACCATAATTCAGCAAAGCGGACTTCAACGTATTTCGCTGGATTTGTCATCTCTGCAAAACGGCATGTATATGCTGCAGCTTATCAATGAACTCGGTGTATCTTCTGCACGGCTCATGCTTCAGCGCTGACGCCGAAAGAGGTAGATGGCCATCAGCAATATGAACAACATGGCTGTATCAGGAAAGTAGTTGATGGTGAAGGTGTGCCAAACGGAATATTCGCGGGCTACATCCATCACCAGATAGGCAGGAACGATCATCAGTATTTGCCAGAATCCCTGTTGCTGTTCGGTTGCAGGAGTTGAAACCACGTTTGTTTTCATCTTGCGGGAAATGATTTCAAGTATGATAACCGCGACGATCCACCATTTGTGAAGTGTAAATACTGACAGCATGAGGATCCATAAAAGGGTATGTGGTTTTTTATCTTTCTGAAAGGTGTAGAACCAGAATGCGACGCCCGCTAAGGAAAGATAACTGACCGCCATCGCGGTATGGCGATAAATCATCGCATAGTTGGCTGCCACCGATGCTCCTCCCAGAACAAGACATAATGTAATGAAATACAGTGTTTTGCCGAATGTGTTATTCGGTTGATTGATAAGATGGTGAATCAACTTCATTTTAAACAGCCAGACTTTTTCGTATTAAATTTTAACTATATTTCGCCCAATCTACAAAAGAGTTTATTACTAACCTGATTTAATATGGCGACTGCAAAAAGCAAGAAGGCAGCGACGAAGCAAACAAAAACGGCTAAGTCTCCTGTGAAAAAGGCAGCTAATGCTGCTAAGGGAGCAAAAAAGGCTGTTAAAAAATCTTCCGCTAAGAAGGTCCAAACATCTAAATCGCATGCAGGAAAGCCGGCCAAATCAGCTGCGCCAAAAAAGATGTCAAAATCACCGGTTAGCAAGTCGGGGGGGGCAAAAACAAAAACGGCAGCCGGTAAAAAGGCCGTAGCCAAAAAGCCGGTGAAAGTAACACCGAAAGTTTCTGCGAAAGCTGCACCTGCCGCTAAGAAAAGTACTAAACCTCAGGTTGGCACAAAAGCAACAGCTGCTCAACCTGCAAAAGTTAAACCAGCAACTGTGCCCGCTTCCAAACAAACAGCAGAGAAGCAAAAGGAGCAACAGAAAGTTAAGGCAATAAAACCAACGACCGTACCGCCGGTGAAGCAGGCGGAGAAGCCCGGCAAGAAAGCGGAGAAAGCGCCAAAGGTGGTTGCTGAGAAGCCTTCTAAATCAAAAAAAGAGCAAGATGCCGATGGGGAAGAAGGCCCGGATCCGGTGCAGATAAAAACCGATAAGCTCATCAAGGAGTTGGAGGAGTCGATGGATCTTTCAAAAATGAAGCCCAGAATTCAGGCCGGCACTACTCCGAAACCATTGGTAAAACAGGCGCATCCTCCATTGAAGCTGGTTGAACCAACGAATACCAATAAGGTAAAATATCAATTGGAATTTGAGTTCAGGTCATCGCCTAAGATTCTGTTTACTTCTTTGAGTGATTCCAGCGGTTTGGCCGGATGGTTCGCAGATGAAGTGAAAACCAAAGATGATCTTTATACATTTATCTGGGAAGGCGGGGAGTCGTATGCGAAGCTCGTTGCCATCCGCGACTTGCAGCTGGTGCGTTTCCAATGGCTCGACGATACAGATGGCACTTATTTTCAGTTTGAAATCAAAGAAGATGATATCACTTCTGATATTGCCTTACTCATAACAGATTTTGCTTTGCCGGGAGAAAAGGATACCAATATCAAATTGTGGGAAGCGCAGGTGCAGAAGCTGCGTATGGTATTGGGAAGCTTATAATGATCCCTTTCAGTTACCGCCTGATCGCCTGAAAAACAGTTTGCGCGAACGCCGGTGTGATCGAGGGTAGTTCTGCGTATTGATCCAGCGTTATACGCTGCATTATTTTCAGAAATCCGTTTTCTGCAGCGGTCTTGATTATTGCAGCCGGATTTGTCGAATCACTCAGTCGTGTATAGTTATCACTTCCAAAATGATGCAACCAGGGGTCCTTGTTGATGCCGGCATAATACCCTTTACCAGCCAGTAAGGTGGCTGCCGCTGTTAATCCAGGTAAGCTACGCTGCAATGAAGGGCCTGCCAGTTGTAAGGTGATGCTGAAGCTATTTGCCCACCAGCAGAGTGTTCTGATGGCAAATACATCGTCGTTTTTAAAGTATCTTGGCTGATCAAGAATCATCCAGGGAAATCCCAGATAATTTTCACCCCGTGAAATTTTTGGTGGTATTGCCCGGATATGCTCCGGAATGATATCAGCGTGCGCTTCAATCACCGGAGCCAGTTCCCGGCTACATTCACCCAGCAACAATTGAATTTTATCCGATAGCCGTTGCTTGAGCTGGTAAAAACCGGGGTTTTCCAGCAGGTTTAACTCATCCGGGAATAATAACTCCATATACTTCGTCACAATTCTCCAAACTTAGGGTATTTTTGTAACGCAGAATTCCTCCTGTGAAAAAACTCCATGCCTTAGTATTGAAATCATTTGTTGGTCCGTTTTTGCTGACCTTCTTTATCGCGCTTTTCGTTTTACTCATGCAGTTTTTATGGAAGTATATTGATGATATGGTCGGCAAGGGCCTCGAATGGTCGGTGATTGCTGAGTTGTTGTTTTATACGTCGGCGAATCTGGTGCCGATGGCGTTGCCCCTGGCGATTCTTGTATCTTCCATCATGACCTTCGGAAATCTGGCGGAGCATTTTGAGCTGACCGCAGCAAAAGCGGCCGGAATATCACTGCAACGCATCATGTTACCCCTGCTGTTTACGGCCATTTTGATTTCATCCGCGGCCTTCTTTTTTTCCAATAGTGTGTTGCCTTATACCAATCTCAAAATGGGGTCGCTGCTATATGATATCCGGCAGCAGAAACCGGCGTTGTCGATTCGTGAAGGAGTATTCTATAATGGGATTGAAGGGTATAGCATCAAAGTTGGAGAGAAAGATAAGGATGGGATGACCATCTACCGGGTGATGATCTACGATCATACCGGAGGGATGGGAAACCGTAAACTGGTGGTTGCGGATAAAGGAAGGATGGAAACATCGCCGGATCAGAATTTTCTGATTCTTACTCTTTTTAAAGGACATAGCTATGAAGAAAAGAGTAAGAATAAAGGAGGGGTAGATACGCATCCGCTGATGCGAAATTCGTTTAGCGAATATGTGATCCGCTTCGATCTTTCTCAGTTCAAACTGAACCGCACCAACGAAGAGTTATTTAAAGGGAACCATCAGATGCTGAATTTGTCGCAGCTGGATTTCATGGTTGATAGTCTTTCGGGAGATAACCTTCGGAAAGACCATTTCTCCCTGCAGAATATGAAGCCATATTTTCTGTTCCTGCGTGATTCCGCAGCCATTCAGAAAATCGGTGAATCCACCTCCGGTATTGGGATGAACGATAGTCTGCAACCCGGGACGATGCCGGCGCTATACGATAATGCCCTCAATCAGGCGCGGGGAATGCAGGCCTATCTGAACAATAACAAGGATGAAAAAGAATCCAGGATGTACCAGATGGCCCGTTTCAAAGTGGAATGGCACCGGAAGCTGACCTTGTCGGCCGCCTGTTTTATCCTCTTCCTGATCGGCGCACCTTTGGGAGCGATCATCCGTAAAGGTGGTTTAGGATGGCCATTGGTGATCTCTATCTTGTTCTTCCTCGCATATCACATTGCCAGTATCACCGGTGAAAAATTTGCCAAGGAAGGAATTATCCCGGCCTGGCGTGGAATGTGGCTCTCCTCCGGTATCTTATTACCAATCGGAATATTCCTGATTTTCAAAGCAACGCATGATTCCGTTATTTTTGACCGCGACGCCTATCTATCTCTCTTCAAGAAAATCCTGAAACCGTTTAAACGAAACAGCCGGTGAGAATTCTTCAACTTTGTATCCGCGTACCGTATCCTCCGGTTGACGGAGGCAGTATTGCTATGTACCAATTGCAACGCGCCTTGTATGAAAACGGGGCGGTACTGAAGGTGTTGTCATTTAATACCATTAAACAACTCACCGATATCGATAAACTCGACAAAGCCTATCGGGAGATGACCAGAATTGAAGGGGTTTATCTCGATAACCGGATTAAGCCCTTCGCGGCCCTGTTTAATATTTTTACCGGCGAATCGTATCATATCATCCGTTTTATCAGACGAGACTTTGAGGAGGCATTGGTGCGGATACTTCAGGAGGAGCATTTTGATATTATCCAGCTCGAGAGTCTGTATATGATCCCCTATATGGAGGCGATCCGTAAACATTCCGATGCAAAGGTGGTGCTGCGGACCCATAATATCGAACACCAGATCTGGAAACGACTGGCGAATACCTGTAAAAACCCGCTGCGAAAATGGTATCTCAATCTGTTGGCTGAACGTTTGAGGCATTACGAACAATGGGCGTTAAACAGGGTAGATGGGATTGCTGCAATGACAACCGAAGACGAACTGCTGCTGAAACAGCTCGGTGCCGATGTTCCTACCTATGTTGCCCCGGTAGGGGTTGATGTTAATGAATATCCTGTTCATCCTTCACCTGACCCGAAAGTCGTTTTTCATATTGGTGCCATGGACTGGATGCCTAATCAGGAAGGGGTGCATTGGTTTCTGAATGTAGTTTGGCCGAAGGTGTTGACGAAAGTACCCGATGCCCGGTTGAAGCTGGCCGGAAAAAAAATGCCGGATTATATTAAAAACTATGCGTCTTCTTCTGTTGAGGTTCACGATTTCGTGGAAGATGGAAAATCCTTTATCGGCTCGGGCGGTATTATGATTGTCCCTCTTTTCAGCGGCAGCGGAATGAGAGTGAAAATTGTAGAAGGTATGGCCATGGGGAAGGCGATTGTCAGTACCTCGATTGGCGCGGAAGGAATAGGCGGGAGTCCGGGGAAGGACTACCTCATCGCTGATGATGTGGACTCTTTTACCAGTCAGGTGATTGCCTTGCTGATAGATCCCGGCAAGCAAAAAGAGTTAGGTGCCAACGCGCGGAATTATGCCGAAAAGATTTTCGATAACAAGGCCATCGGAAAAAAAGTGATCGGTTTTTATCAGGAACTCGTTAGCGAAGCCCGGTAATCGATGAATCCATTTGAGAAATTGAAAATTTGCTACTTGTTGAAAAGCAAGTGATTATGTAGTGTCGTCTGGTTTTAAACAGGTGGCTGTTACTTTTTTAAAGAATTACGTGCTTTCGAAGAATTTTTTGTGTAATATTGCAGCCCCAATTTCCGGGTAATATCATACAACCATGGACTTACTTAAAGTAGCTCAAGAGCAGTTAATAGAAAAGAAACAGTGGCCTGATTTTAAATCCGGTGATACGATCACTGTATACTATAAAATCATCGAAGGAAACAAGGAACGCGAACAGCAGTTCCAGGGTGTTGTGCTGCAGCGTCGTGGCGCAGGTCTCACCGAAACGTTCACGATTCGCAAAATCTCCGGTGGAGTAGGCGTTGAGCGTATTTTCCCGATCAACAGCCCAAAGCTGACCCGTATCGATGTAAATAAGCGTGGTAAGGTTCGTCGTGCACGCATCTTCTACCTCCGCGATATGATTGGTAAGAGTGCCCGTATTGAAGAGAAAAAAGTAAACACGGCGAAAGCCTGATTTCAATAAAGATTCCTGAAAGGCCATCGGATTCCGGTGGCCTTTTTTGATAGATATACCAACATATTTTTTGATTTTTTCAGGGGCCTTCGTGTAGAATCTATCCATGATTCATGAAAGTCTAATGGAGAATACCGTATCTTAGAATCGTGAAAATCAATCTCTGTTTTTTTCGTTGTTTTTTAACAGGATGCCTGCTGTCGGCAACCGGCACAATGGCGCAGCAAATTCTTATTTCACAGGTATATAAAGCCAATGCCGATAGTAATGCAGTATATTCTGTATCTATCCTTAACTCCAGCAATGATAGTATCATGGTGCTGCATACCCAGGAGGCCAATCTCCCGCCATTTCTCAACACCTACAAATACGAAGTAACTGCTGATAAAGGTCCTGCAATTACGCTCATGTTCGGTAAGAGCAATAATCCGCTGCTTCCGGAAAAATACAGAGCTACCAAAACGCTGCCACCGAAAGGCGAATTAAGCTTGTATTTTACCCTGCCGGCAACCTATAATACCAGTGCCAAACAACTGGTGCTTACGTATTCAATGTTAGCGGAGAAGTTTTATCCCGATTTTCTGAAACTCGAAAAAACAGGAACCCATACCGCTTCAAAAAAATGCAAAGCCCTA
>JBIIHN010000047.1:0-8195 GCA_044235745.1 Bacteroidia bacterium | reverse complement strand
GAGCACAGCCTCTGGCGATCACCATGGCAGATGGTGTTTGTTTAGCTGCAGAAGTAGAAGAATGGAGAGCGCAAAAGCGTGTGGAGACCCGCTACCTTGATTACATAGAAACCGATCTCGACAAAGCGATTGACCTCGCGCTGGAGTTAAAAGCGAAAGGAGAAAACAAATCGATCGGCGTCATCTGCACAGCCGTGAAAATGCTGAAGCGTTTAAAAGAGCGCAACATCATTCCGGATGTGCTCACCGACCAGACCTCGGCACACGACCCGCTGGTAGGCTATTTACCCGAAGGACTCAGCAACGAAGAAGCCAATGTATTGAGAGAGAAAAACCCCGATCGTTATATCGAGATGGTGTACGACAGCATGGCAGAACATGTACAGCTGATGCTGGAGTTACAGGAGATGGGCGCCATCACCTTTGATTATGGCAACAACCTGCGCGGGCGGGCGTTAGAGCGGGGAGTAAAAAACGCCTTCGATTTCCCCGGATTTGTACCGGCGTATATCCGTCCGCTGTTTTGCGAAGGAAAAGGACCTTTCCGCTGGGCAGCATTGAGTGGTGATCCCGAAGATATCCGAGTAACGGATGAGGCTATCCTAAATTTATTTCCAAACGACAAAGGCCTCCATCGCTGGATTAAAATGGCACAGGAACGCATCGCGTTTCAGGGATTACCAGCACGTATCTGTTGGATCGGACAAGGAGACCGTGAGAAAGCGGGACTCCTTTTCAACGAACTGGTAAAAACCGGCAAGGTAAAAGCGCCAATTGTGATAGGCCGCGACCACCTCGACACCGGATCTGTAGCAAGTCCCAACCGCGAAACCGAAGCCATGCTTGACGGCTCTGATGCAGTTGCCGACTGGCCCATTCTCAATGCACTCATCAACACAGCCGGTGGTGCTTCCTGGGTAAGTTTACACCACGGCGGCGGCGTAGGTATGGGCTACTCTATTCACAGCGGCATGGTCATCGTAGCCGACGGCACTGATGATGCAGCCCGCCGACTCAAGCGCGTTTTGCACAACGACCCCGCCATGGGTGTTATCCGCCACATGGACGCCGGCTACGACATCGCCCTTGATACAGCAAGAAAGCACAGGCTGGATATACGGGAGCGATTGAAGTAAGAAAACACCCAATTCATTTTTTTAGAAATAAGAACCCGGAGGGCAAGAGCAATTGCAGGTTTCGGGGCATCCCAAGGCTTTAACGCAGCGAAAACGACGGCACGCATCGAGCGCGGGGACCTCGATAGCTATCGGTGGCAACGTTGCGAAACTTCGCGAGCAGTGAGAACTTTAACAACTTTTATAACTCTAATAACTCTTATAACTCTTATAACTCTTATAACCCTTATAACTTTTATAACCTTTATACCTTTTGGTTGGTGCGATATCGGCATTGCATGTTTCGTGCGGGTTTTCCATCTGACTTTATGCCTTCCCGACTTCTCCCCTGCCGGTATTAAAATAAAAAAGCCGGCATCTGTCGACCCGGCTTTTATCGTTTTTTAATGAAACAATCAGAGTTTCATCAGCTTCTCAGTAAGATCCATCTCGTCGGTGGAAACACGTAACAGATAAACTCCTTTGGGTTGCGTGCTCAGATCAATATCAAAACCATCTCCGCCATTTAACACCACACTGCTGCGGGAAACAATACGTCCCAATGCATCGGTAATGGTCAGCACCGCGTTCTCTCCCGCGAGTGAAACGGTAGAAAGACGGAACACATCCGCAGAAGGATTTGGACGAACGGATATCAGTTGGCTTTGATACTGTACGCTGATACCGGTTACCGTTACACAACCATTGAAGATGCCGTGCAGGGTTTCTTCGTAATCTCCATTCACAGCCGCATGTACAGGCGCAATACAAATTGTATTGGAAGTAAGAGTAGAATAATAAACACGAATAAACGGCGTCGCCACCAACTGCTTGGACAAGGATTGCTCTACAGAATCGAGCAACGCTACACGTCCTGTTGTCTGATCCCAGGAGATGACCGGTGTGAAACCGGGGTAAATACTCACTACTGAATCAATCTGTACACCTGTGAGCGTAAAGTCGAGGCCAAGCATTCTGCAATCCGGATTGAGGATAGAGAGGTCGATGTATTTGGCTGATTGATTTACCTGACCAATACCAATGCGGATAGTATCGGTGGTGTTGACGATATTCCAGGGAAATTCACAGTGGCGGTGTGTATTCTGTGTACCACCCTGATGACTATGTGATCCGTTCGTGCTGCGGATACAGCCGTTTACGAGCGCAACATCTGTCACGGTGAGCAGATTATCTCCATTCACATCATTACAGGGCATCACACTGTTTTGCTGTACGATATCCGTCATATATTGTCCCACATCCTGTGCGTCGCGGTCACTGTCTATATCCAGATCTCCGCGCACTCGGGTACCATTGCAGTTACCCATGCAATCATAGGTTGCCAGGCCGAAGGTATCACCGGCACAGTCAATCAGCGGAGGACAGGTGGGAAGGATGGTAAAAGAAGGGACATTGTTTGCATTTCGGGAGAGCTGAATACAAACTGCCGCCACGTTGTTGTCAAACCGTTGCTCCTGACGACCCAGCTTGTCAGGATCCTGATCCCAGTTCACACGGATGGTGAGCGTATATTTTCCTGCTGGGAAATTCGTTACATCCAGCCACTGGCAAGATAAACCTGCCCCATAGATATCCGCGCAGCCGGCAGAAATACCCATGTTGCTGCAGCCATACTTGGCCGTACCACCGAAGCAACTCAGATCCATCACACAAAAGCCAGTTTTAAATCCGGCCTGCAAAGGCACACCCAGACTATCGTAGATATTATACATCGCATAACCGGCATAATGCCAATGGCCATGACATTGATCGAAAACAAACTGAGAATTACCCGTAGCAGGCTGTCCGATGTAATAATCAGCATCGCCGATATTCGCAATACGGGTACTGAAGTTAATCACATCACGCGCACCATAACCACTCAAACACCCTTCACCGATAAGGCAAACATCATTTCCGTTTACTGTACCCAAACTAAGCGAGTTCAGGAACATGGCACCATCCACCACGAGATCAGGACCCGAATTACAGTTAGGATCACCGGGATATACACAGGTTCCATTATCAATTATGGCCAGAGGGTTATAGTTGCAGGCAGCAGGATCTGTACATCCGATCACCGGACCGGCATATGTAATCTGAAACTGAATAGTATCATTGGCGCAGGTAGAATCTCCTCCGATACGAACATAGTAGGTAACTCCGCTTTGAAGTCCGGCTGCAACGAACGCCTGTATCTGTCCTGTACCGCAAGCACTGTCGTTATAAAACAAGGTACCTGCCATATCCGAGTTCCACACCAGGTTATTGCAATGATCATACACCCAAACCCTCGTGTCGCAGGAATTGGAAGGGAAACAGGTGCTGATATTGTAGGTGCCATTGGAGTCGGGTACGAACGAATGCCATGTACTTATCCCAACAGATGTGTACATGGTATCCTCCACAACGGGCAACGCACTGGAACAATTACTGCCGGGAGGACAATTCAGATAAACAGTTTCGCTGTAAGTAAACTGTCCGCCGGTGGCAGACATTACACCATCCGTGAAAACTGTATAGGAGCCATTACCGAAATTGCAGCAGATACCATCACCGTAGGTATCGGTAATTTTAAAGATTACACAGGAATTTGCAGGCACACAGAAGGTGTCGCCTACCGAACCTCCGGAAGCCAGCAGGTTACCGCTGAGGTCGCGCACCGTCCAGGCCGTTTCACCCGGGTACTGATCCGGCACAATGGCGACGATAATTTCGCTCTGTCCCGAAGGGCATTGAGCCGAAGCAGGGAGTCCAGCAAGGCAACAACATAACAGGAACAGGTAATGGATAGGATTTTTCATGGTCAAACGCGTTAGGGAAGATAAAAGTAAGAAAAACAACGCACACAACAAAATAGGGCCACAGAAACTCGATTGAAACCTGGAGTAAAACACCGCTATTGTTCAACAGCACCAGTAAATCACTCGACCTCTCGATCTACTAAACGGTAAATAGCACCGCCTATCTGTTTCCTGCCTTCCACTCCCTATTTACTGCCTTCCACTCCCTAAACGTCCCCCAATACTTAATCACAACTGAATCCGATTTAGGCATCAACTCTTTAAACACAGGTAATTTCTTATACCAGTCCCAGCAGATAGTATCCTCATGTCTTATGAAGATGTAATCGCTCTTTATTTCAGTGCCCACATTCTCTATCTCCGAATAATAATTCGCCTCATAGACTTTTCTCCTTCCAGCACATGACTCTAAGAATAAAAAAATAATGAATATAATAAAAATAATTTTTGCCATACCATTTGTTTTTTTTAATTTAACTAAATACCGGTGAGAGTTCCATGAAAGCCTTACGGACCAATTTGAACTTCACCACTAAGTTGTCCACCAGCCCTAAATCTTTATGAGGTAAATTTAAAAAATCAAAACTTCCTGTGGTCATAAAGGCGGACTTAATTGCTGAATCCCAAGCCGTATTATTGAATATTAAGCGAATGTGAATGGCTATTAAATCACCGATCAACTTATCGCAGGCCATATGCTGACCATCACCCTGCTTTTTTTACCGGGGACAATGGCACAACTTCCTGACCGCCTGATTGTTCAGAAGAAATCAACAAACAAAAAGGCTCCTGCCAAAATGACTATCTTAGCGGCATGAATTACCTCGACCAGCTCAACGACGTGCAGCGTGAAGCAGTGGTGCAGACAGAGGGACCGGTGATGATCATTGCCGGCGCCGGATCGGGAAAAACGAGAGTCCTCACTTACCGGATTGCCCACCTGATGGAAAAAGGTGTGGACCCCTTTAGCATACTGGCACTAACCTTTACCAACAAAGCGGCCCGTGAAATGAAAGAACGGATTGCCAAAGTTGTTGGCGAAAGCGAAGCCCGTAATCTCTGGATGGGAACCTTTCACTCTGTATTTGCACGCATCCTGCGGTCTGAAGCAGAAAAGCTTAACTACCCTTCCAACTTCACCATTTACGACACCGATGACAGTAAAAGTCTGATCCGCGATATTCTCAAAGAGCAGAATCTGGAAGACAAAGTATACAAACCCTCTGTAGTGCTTAACCGTATTTCGTCCGCCAAGAACAATCTCTTCAACTGGCGGGAATACCAAAGCAATACCGAGCTGGTATCAGACGACAACTCTACCGGGAAACCCAAAATGGGGATGATTTTCGAGATGTACAGCAAACGGTGTTTCAAGGCCGGCGCGATGGATTTTGATGATATCCTATATAACACCTGGAAATTATTCAATGATTTTCCTGAAGTACTGTACAAATACCAGCTGAAGTATCGTTACCTGATGGTAGATGAGTTTCAGGATACCAACTTTGCCCAGTATATCATCGTGAAAAAACTCTGCGCACAGCATCAGAATATCTGTGTAGTAGGTGATGATGCGCAAAGCATCTACGCTTTCCGCGGTGCGAACATTCAGAATATCCTCAACTTTGAAAAGGACTTCGACGATTTAAAAACCTTTAAACTCGAACAGAATTACCGCAGCACAAAGAACATTGTAAAGGCCGCCAACTCCGTCATAACGTACAATAAAAACCAGCTGAAGAAAGAAGTCTGGACAGAAAACCATCACGGAGAACGCATCAAAGTAATCAAGGCGCTCTCTGATAATGAGGAAGGGCATCAGGTAGCGTTGAATATTTTTGAAGAAAAGATGAACCGCCGTTTGCGGAATAAGGATTTCGCTATTCTGTATCGCACAAATGCGCAAAGCCGCTCGATGGAAGAAGCGCTGCGCCGGCAAAATATATCTTACAGGGTGTATGGTGGAGTATCCTTCTACAACAGGAAGGAAATTAAAGATCTGCTCGCCTATTTCCGTATGGCCATCAATCCGCAGGACGAAGAAGCCATGAAGCGGATCATCAACTATCCCGCAAGAGGTATTGGAAAAACCACCATTGACCGTATTGTGGTTCACGCCGCGCAGGAAAATGCCAGCACCTGGCAAGTGATTGAAAACATCCACGAATTCAAAGCCGGCATCAACACCGGTATTCGCGACAAGATACAGGAGTTTGCCACGATGGTGAAGAGCTGGAATATCATGCTCAGAAATCATACGGCCTATGAACTGGCCAGTCATATTGCATCGGCCTCCGGACTACTCACCGAGCTATACAACGACCGCACACCGGAAGGCGTAAGTCATTACGAAAACGTACAGGAGTTACTCAACGGCATTCGTGAGTTCAGTGAAAACGGCAAGATTCCACTGGAGGCTCCGTCTGCTGAACAGGATCTTCCCACACTGCGCACACTGGACTTATACATTCAGGACATAGCCCTGCTCACAGATGCCGACAATGACAAGGACGGCGATGATGACAAAGTGAGCTTAATGACCATTCACAGTGCCAAGGGACTTGAGTTTAAAAACGTATACGTGGTAGGGCTGGAAGAGAATCTCTTTCCTTCACAACTCAGCGTCAACTCCCGCACCGAACTGGAGGAAGAACGAAGATTATTTTATGTAGCACTTACACGCGCGGAAGAAAAGCTCACGCTGAGCATGGCGGCTACCCGCTATCGATGGGGGAATCTTATTTATTGTCAACCCAGCCGGTTCCTCGAGGAAATCGACCCTGAATGCCTCGATCTTCCGGAAGATAAAAATGCCGGGTCGTTCATTGATGAAGAAGATGAACGCGGTGGCTGGGGCAACTACGGCAACAAAGGCGGATTGCAAAAACCCGCCGGACCTCGTACCTTTGGAAACAAAACCGGAAATACCCGACCGGGACAAAGCAAATGGGCAAGCAGCCAAAACCGGAATTCCGGTCTGCCGGCAAAATCAACTACTAACGGTGGCGGAGTACCGCAAGGCTTCAGGAAGGTCAACACCGCAGTACCTGTACAGGCATCCGCCGATTTCGAAGCGGCTGATCCATCACAAATCGCCGTAGGAATGACCGTAGAACACCAGCGCTTCGGCAAAGGACAGGTTATCGGCATCGAAGGCCGTTCACCGGAGAATAAAGCCACGATTCTGTTTGAAACACAAGGCCAGAAACAATTACTGCTGAAATTCGCCAAACTCCGAATAATCAATTGAAACATTTATAATCGATACTGATTTAGTCAGACCATCAACAAACATCCTATCATCAGATTATCCCATTATCACATTATCCTATTATCACATTAACTAATTTGCTAATTTGCTAATTTGCTAATTTGCTAATTTAAACATGCAATACAACACCGCCCGAACCCAACTCACCATTTCCGAATACGGAAGATATATCCAGGAGATGGTAGAACATGCCATAGCACTGGAAGACCGTGACGAACGGACCAAAGCCGCGCGCACCATCGTCAATGCCATGGCTATCCTCAACCCGCAGTTACGCGATATCGCCGACTACAAGCATAAGCTATGGGATCACCTCTTTATTATCTCTGAGTTCAAACTCGACTGCGACTCCCCCTACCCGATGCCGGATCAGGACACAACGCACGTAAAACCGGATCCTCTTCCTTATCCCCGCAAACAAATACGCCTGCGTCATTATGGCAGCATCATTGAATCGATGATTGCCGAAGCAGTAAAAATGGAAGACGGAACAGAGAAGCAACAGGTGGTAGAATCCATCGCCAACTTCATGAAGATGAGTTACCTGACCTGGAACCGCGACTCGGTGGACGATGAGGTGATTCGTGAACAACTTCGTGAATATTCCGGTGGAAAACTTGAGTTACGCGATGATATGAAACTCACCACACGTTTTATAGATTTACGGGAAGCTGATCGAAGAAATCAGAAGAACAAAAATCTACGTAAACGAAACAATGGAAATAATTACGGCCGCAAATAAACCGGCAGATACCATGCAACTCACAGGAGGAAGTTTTGAAATCAAGGGAGGCTGCCGGCTGAGCGGATCCATCGAACCACAAGGTGCAAAAAACGAAGCATTGCAGATCTTATGCGCGGTACTGCTCACGGAAGAAACCTGCATCATCGAGAACGTTCCGGAAATCCGTGACGTGATCAAATTGATTGAGCTGCTGGGAAACATGGGAGTAGTGACCGAACGTCTTGCACCCAACACCTGGTCGTTCACTGCGAAAAAGATCA
>JBIIHN010000046.1:0-8197 GCA_044235745.1 Bacteroidia bacterium | reverse complement strand
CGGCCAGTCTGCATGATCACTGAGCGGGAAAGCAAAATCGTAGCGGGCATGTTTTTCATCCCATCCTGTAGCAAACGCCCGGAGAAAATGTTTGCCGGGTCGGAAGTTCAACAATACAGGGGGTGGAACAAGGTAAATAATCTGTTGCTGATGTTTGAATACATCGCGATGATAAGGTTCCCATTTACCGAGAGAAAATCCCATCTTTTCGTAAATATGATGATACGGCACAATTTTCGGGTGCACCATTACACGTATATCAGGAAAGTGATCGGTAATGATTCTGGTTAGCCGTTGTGCTTTCCCCAGATTGTAGGCCCCGATCATCAGATTTATCTCCTCTGCCTTCTTTATCAACGGCAAGATATCACTGAGCGGTGGATGCGTTTTATCTTTTTGACCAAAAGTGGTTTCCGTGATCAACGTATCACATTTTACAATCTCAAAAGGCTCACAGCTGGGATCATCCTCTCTTTTGTAATCACCTGTATATACTATTCGTTGACCATCCCGTTCCCATAACACCTGGGAGGAACCCAGCATATGGCCGGCTCCGTGCAGGCTAAAACGAATGTTTTCTAATTCGAATGTTTCGTTGTATTGCTTGGTATGCAGATTCCTCGCGGCATACCTGAAGCGGCTGGTGATAAGTGCAGCCGTACCCGGACTGCAATAAACATTTTCATGTCCTTCCACCGCATGATCGCCATGAGCATGGCTGATGATGGCATGTGAAACAGGCACCAGTGGGTCGATATAAATTTCTGTACCGGGTACCCGGTAACCGTGAATCGTATGAATTAAAGGCAGGTTGCTCACGTAGTGGAGTGGGTTAAAGCCCTGTGAACTTGTAGAATCTGGGGCAGTAGGAGGGTGTGTAGATTGTTTTGGATGATAAAATTAGCATATTTCCGCTTGTTTTCGGAAGTCCATTGCCGTGAGATAATCGATTTTATCTCCTCATCTGATCGGTTGTCTCTTTCTTTAACTCTTTGAATTTGTAGCGCTTCCGGAGATTCGATAAGGATAATTCCGTCCAGATCGTGATAAGTTCCGGATTCCAGCAATATCGCTGCTTCGCGAATTACATACTCCGCACGACAGGTAGATTTCCAGATTTTGAAGTCTTTGGCTACAGCCGGATGAACGATTCCGTTGAGTTTGTTTAATTGTTCCGGATCGTTGAAGACAATACCGGCAATATACCGGCGGTTGAGATGGCCATCATTCAGAAAAGATGCAGGACCGAAGCTCCTGACGATTTCATTTCGAACCTGCGGATCGGTTTCCATCAGTCTTTTGGCTGCGGCATCCGCATCGTATACCGGCACTCCTAATAATTTAAAAACCCTGCAAACGAGGCTTTTGCCACTTCCTATTCCACCGGTGATTCCAATTACTTTCATGGTTGATATCCTGTGCGGATAATTCTGTTGGCTATAGTGGGCTGGATTTTTATCTCGCTCACCCAATGTGGATGGCGGGTTACACGAAGGATGACCTGGTCGCCATTTATAGAAGTATCGGCCGCGATCACTTTGAAGTATTCCGGCCGGGTTATATTGTATTTACTCAACGGTACTTTGCAGGTAAGTTGTACGTTGGAAGGAAGGTAGTTTTCATTCAATGCCCTTTTGGGATTGCGTATCGGAACTTCCAACTGAATCTCCGTTCCCCTCTCTACCGGGAGATAATACCAGCATGTTTGAATCGGAATATGGTATTCGCGACCGGGTAGAGCGATAGGGGTGCTTCTGAAAATGGTCTGGTCGATTTGCCTGTACCGGTGGTTCACGGTGTAAACGGTCGTAAGGGTATCAGGTATTGGAGACGCTGCGTAGATG
Organism: Bacteroidia bacterium; assembly: GCA_044235745.1. Lineage (GTDB taxonomy): Bacteria > Bacteroidota > Bacteroidia > AKYH767-A > OLB10 > JAJTFW01. Next base: position 6,353 of record JBIIHN010000046.1, on the reverse strand, counting down.
TAGATACTATCAGGGTAGGTAACAGCAGGTCCTTTTTGTACGAAAGATGGCCGAAATGAAAGATCAGCCCTGGCTTTAATAGCGACTTTTTTTGAGAATAGTTTTCTGCCGGTTACCAGCACTTGTTCGGGGGAGATAGAGGTGATTTCTATCTTCCCTTTATAACCCGTTGTCAGTGGATAAATGGCATCCATTGCAGATATCACGGTATCTGCAATGACTCCATTGACTGAACGGGGTACAATTTTGTAATCCTTCGCCGATGATAAGAATTGCATCAGGTAAAAGCCTTTACCACGTAATGTGACGGATATGCCTTGTGGTAAATCGGCCTCCGGCATACTACCTGCAGCGGAGAGGTATTGAATAGGAATTACAACCGTTGTAATCTGATCTTTGCTCAGGGCATTGATGGTCCAGATAATAGCGGATAAGACAACAAACAACAGAAAGGTGGCTGCTTTTTTATTGCCACCGGTGAGTGCTGATATTTTGGAGCGAAGATTCATTCAGGGCACTAATTTACCTAAACCCTGTTGATTGCTAACCTGAAGTTGCTAAAAATCGAGGCTAATCATTGTCGGGGATGTTTAGAACAACGGATGACGGATAGTCATTCAGTGAGGTAAAATGAAAAAGCTGTTTCGTTTTTACGAAACAGCTTTTTTATTCCTTCAATCGATTATTTTTTTGCTGCCGGAGCCGAATACTGTTTGGTTGCTTCCGCAGAAATAGCCGATTTTTCGAGTTTCACTTTGCAGTTCTGGTCGATTTCGAGCATAAAAGTGGTTTCGTTTACTTCGAGCACCTTTCCGTGTACACCACCAATGGTGACAACCTTGTCGCCTTTTTTGATACTCTCTTTAAATTCTTTTTCAATTTTAGCCTTCTTCATTTGTGGGCGAATCATGAAGAAGTAAAACACAACGATGATCATTACGATCATCACCATTTGCTGAAGTGCTCCACCGCCGGCGGGAGCCTGAAGTAATATTGATAGTATTTGCATGATAATAGGTTGGCAGGATGAGTTTAAGGGGATACTTTTTTATTTACTTTAATGACTTCTCCACTGATGGTGAGAACTTTTGTGGTGGGCAAAGTATTGGCGAGAATGGTGATGTCTTTCACCACCTGTCCGGCGATTCCTTCACTGCGGAAAGTTACAGAGATCACACCTTCTTCTCCGGGCGGAATCGGATTTTCAGGGTATTTAGGTTGTGTACATCCACAGGAGGCCTTTACCTGAGAGATGATCAGATCGGCATTACCGGTATTTTTAAACCGGTAGTCATGACTTACCTCCTGGCCGGAGTTTATTGTTCCGAAATCGTAATTCGTTTCGGTGAATTCGAAGGCGGGTCGCTTTTCAGCTTCGTTTTCTCCGCTTGCCGTAGCCGAAATGTTCACAGCATCCGGCGAAATTTTTTCCGGTGTTTCTTCTGTTGATTTGCCTGAATTACAGGCGGTGATTAAAACACCAAATAAGATGACAAGATACTTTTTCATAGTGCTGCTGGTTATTCTACGAGTCCTCTTCCGGTTTTCTGAATTTTTCCCTGTTCTTTAAGCTCAATAACGAGTTTGTCGATCACGCCGTTGATGAAAGCTTTGCTGTTGGGCGTGCTGTAATCTTTGGAAATATCGATGTATTCGTTGATGCTTACTTTTACAGGGATTGTTGGCAGATTCATGATTTCGCACAATGCCATTTTCATCAGGATAATATCAACTATGGCAATCCGCTCGGCATCCCAGTTACGGGTTTTTTCGGTAATCAACTGATGAAAATAACTGTCGTCGCGAATGGTTTTCTGAACTAGTTCCTGCATGAATTTAAGATCATCCGCTTCGTCTTTAAACAGAGGTAACAGGTGATAATTTCCATCTGTTTTAACAGACTCAAGGGTGCGATTGATCATCGTTTCAATCGTATCGATGCTTTCTGACCAATAGATGTTTTTTTCTTCCAGTACATGAGGGATGAAATCGGTTTTCGAAAAGAATTCACGGGTGAGCCATTTGATGAAGGATACTTCAGCATCTTTTGAATGTTCAGCAGCGGAGGTGAATTTTAAATATTCTTCCTGCTGCCGGAGATGCGAAAATGCCTTCCTTATGGAATCCATATCCTGTTGCCAGGAAAGTTTCTTCTTTTTCAGCTGGTCGTTGAAATTTTTATCCGTATCAAGCCATTGAAAAAACGATAAACTTTTTAAGGTACTGGACGCTGTTCGCCGCTTTCCGGTGACGGCAGAAGCAGGCGTGTCTTCGTAATAGAGATGTTCCTGATGTGAAAGTTCCTGAAAGAAATTTAACACGGTCAGGTATAATTCAAAGATCTTATCCGTGCCATTCAGTAATTCCTGTTCGGTACGACGGATATCTTTCGGGTCAGACTGATAGTAGGCATATAGTGCCTGCATGACGCGGATACGTAAATGCCTTCTGCTTAACATAGATGGGAAGAACAGGATTAATTAGCGTGTAGATTACATGCTGGATTTCACTTTGCCGATATCAGCAATGCGCTTTTCCGCCATTTTTTGGGCGGCAAATTGGGTGTAGGTACCTTCTTCACGGGCTTTCCTGAGAATCTCAAGGGTCACAGCATAGATATGTTCTGTTTGTGACAAGGCGCGCTGACGATTGTACCCGATGAGTTCTGAATATACGTTGATCAGTCCTCCGGCGTTGATCAGAAAATCGGGGGCGTAAACGATCCCTTTCTCCACGAGCATGGGTCCGTGTATCGATTCCTCTGCTAACTGATTATTGGCCGCGCCTGAAATAATCTGACAACGTAGCCGCGAGATGTTTTCAGTATTGAGGGTTGCACCCAGTGCGCAGGGTGCGTAAATATCCATGTCCATATCATACACCTGATCCGGTGCAATGACATGTGCGCCATATTCTGTACTTACTTTTTTCAGTTGATCTTCGTTCAGGTCAGTGATATAGACCATCGCTCCTTCTTTACGAAGATTCTTCACCAGATTTTCGCCGACATGCCCTACACCCTGAACCACTACTTTTTTTCCGTTCAGGCTATCATTTCCCCAGGTAAATTGCGCGGAAGCCTTCATGCCCATGTAAACACCATAGGCTGTAACGGGAGATGGATCACCACCGCCACCCATCGACTCCGGCAATCCGGTGACGTGTTTGGTTTCCATGGCTACATATTCCATGTCCTTGGTGCTGGTGCCTACATCTTCCGCCGTGATGTATTTTCCGCTCAGGCTATTGACAAAACGACCAAATTTCCGGAACAGGGCTTCTGATTTGTCTTTCCGGCTGTCGCCAATGATCACAGCTTTACCGCCACCCAGGTTTAATCCGGAGATGGCAGCTTTATACGTCATCCCGCGGGATAAACGCAGTACATCATTAACAGCCTCTCCTTCAGATTTATAAACCCACATACGGGTTCCGCCGAGGGCTGGCCCCAGAACAGTGTTGTGGATAGCAATGATGGCACGAAGTCCTGTTTCAGGATCATTGCAGAATACAACCTGCTCGTGGCGGCTGCCTGAAATACTGTCAAAAACATTGGTGTCTACCGGCGCTGAAGCAGCCTTCTGTTCTTTCACTTCGATCATGAATCGTCTGACTTTGGGAGGGCAAAGTTAGGTGTTTTTCCATCGTATGCCATAAAATAATTCAGTCGAAACGATATATACGACGCATTGAGGTTTCCCTATCTTTGCCTTCATTCCACCCAACCTTGTGTATTCATTGAGTTTGTGTTTGATAATCAACCGTAAAAAGTGAGAGAACTCCGATCGCTGAACCGTTACTTCGTCCGGTATAAATGGCATTTGCTGAGTGGAGTCCTTTTTGTGACCATTTCTAATCTGTTTGGCATTTTTCCCGCCCAACTCACCAGAAATGCGCTGGATGTAGTGGCGGCCAATATCAATACCTATCGCTTAGTGAAGGATTTTACCGTCCAGGGTGAAGTGTATAAAGGGCTGCTCTACAATATTTTACTGTTTGGTATTTTGGTCATCTCCATGGCTTTGGCGAAGGGATTGTTTATGTTTTTTATGCGGCAAACCATTATTGTGATGTCCAGGAGGATTGAGTTTGACATGAAGAATGAAATTTATGCGCATTATCAGCGGCTCAGCCAGGACTTTTACAATCGCAATAATACAGGCGATCTGATGAACCGCATTTCAGAAGATGTCGGCCGGGTCAGAATGTATGTGGGGCCGGCTATTATGTATACCATCAACATGTTGGTCTTGTTTGTGTTGGTTGTTTGGGCGATGTATTCGGTCAATGCGCGGCTGGCGACCTATGTGCTGATTCCCTTACCATTGATGTCGCTGCTGGTGTATTATGTTCATGATAAAATCAACCGCCGCAGTGAAGAGGTTCAGGCGCGATTGTCTGATTTATCCACTTTTATTCAGGAAGTTTTCTCAGGGATCCGGCTAATTAAGGCCTATGCACGGGAGTCAGCTTATATTGAGGCCTATCGTCAGGAAACGAAAAATTATCAGCAGACGTCCATGGAGCTGGTTCGTGTCAATGCGATGTTTATGCCCACACTGCTGTTACTTGTCGGTGTCAGTACGATTCTGACGATTTACATAGGAGGTCTGGAGGTGATTGCAGGGAATATCACGGTTGGTAACATTGCGGAGTTTGTTATTTACGTGAATATGCTGACCTGGCCGGTGGCTTCCCTGGGATGGGTCATCTCTATCATACAGCGCGCAGCGGCATCGCAACGCAGAATAAACGAGTTCCTGCATGAAACGCCATCTATCCAAAGTGGTGATACCTCCTGTAATCACATCAAAGGGCATATCCGGTTTGAAGAGGTAACGGTCCAATATGCACCGGAACGTCCGCCGGCACTTCAAAATGTGAGTTTTGAAGTGCTTCCCGGAGAATCAGTTGGTATCATCGGAAAAACCGGATCAGGAAAAACGTCTGTGGTGAATGCACTTTTAAGGATTATTGATCCGGTGTCAGGCTCAATTTCAGTAGATGGTGTTCCACTCCGATCCTACCGATTGGAAGATTACCGAAAGAATATCGGCTGCGTTCCCCAGGATGTTTTTTTGTTTTCTGATACCATACGTGAGAACATTGCTTTCGGAGCAGATGCGGCTGTATCAGAAGAGGCGATCAGGGAGGCAGCCCGTCAGGCAGATGTATATGATAACATCATGGCATTTCCCAATACCTTCCAAACGATGGTTGGAGAACGCGGTATAACCTTATCAGGTGGTCAGAAGCAACGGTTATCGATCGCGAGAGCCTTGATTCGCAACCCGGATCTGCTGATCCTTGATGACTGCCTTTCTGCTGTGGATACGATTACCGAAGAAAAGATTCTGTCCAATTTGGCCGGATTTATGAAAGGACGTACCACCATCGTCGTCAGTCATCGGGTTTCTGCAGTCAGAAATTGTTCGCGAATCCTGGTGCTGGATGGAGGGCGTCTGGTGGAGGAAGGCTCACATGCAACACTTCTTCGTGCCGGAGGAATGTATGCTCAGTTACATGAATTACAATTGGCCGAGGTGGTTGATGATTCCGGCAGATAAGTGATAAGGATAAGTATCGGACAGGAACAGCGTTTCAAGATCAAGAATTCATAAAATTTCTTTAGGTTTTTTTTGGATTCTGTTTTTTTTATTAATCTTGCTTCACCGATCAAACACAGGTATATGAATGAATTTGAAAATCAGCATAGCCGGGATGCACATTTCTCGAAGCGAATAAGAGCTGGCAAGCGGACGTATTATTTCGATGTAAAATCAACGCGCAGCAATGATTTTTACATCACGATCACTGAAAGCAAAAAGAAGCCGGGAGAGTCAGAAGATCGTCCCTTCTTTGAGAAGCATAAATTGTTTCTCTATAAGGAAGATTTTGAAAAGTTCACTGACGGACTTAATGAAGCGTTGGCGTTCATTCGCCAGCAAGGGCCTTATCATACCCCGGCTCCGTCTCAGCACGAGTATGCCGCACAAGGCACAGGTTACTCGAACATTGAGTTCGATGATCTGGGGAAATAATAAACCACTCATAAACAGGCCTCTTCCGGGGGCCTTTTTTTATGCCCGGCCCTGCGTAAATGATGATTTTACTGTTCATGAAACAGAAATGATGGCATCAGAAGAGTTAGGGTAGGGGGAGCGGTCGGGAAAGATAAATCGCACTATTTCATCCGCTCAATCTCCGAATTGATCAACACCAGTAATCCGGAAAGTTCCGTTTCGAAATCATGAAAAGCGGATTCGGTTACGGCTGTGGAATGATCGCGGAGTTGTTCGGTGAAATCTGTGAAACGATCCGTAAATGCAGGTGATGCCAATAATTTAACCGGC
>JBIIHN010000045.1:0-8258 GCA_044235745.1 Bacteroidia bacterium | reverse complement strand
TCCATGAATCAGGAAATGTTACGGAACTATCGACTGCCCACCCGAAGTTTCAACGATTATTCACTGACGAAAGCGGCTACTTCAATATTCTCAAAAAATCTTTTCATCGGACAAAACAGAAAAGGTGTTTATACCCACATCGATGATCCTGATTTGATTAATGAAATTAAAGAAACAGGCCGGTTATTATTCTTTGATCCTCTTTTATCCGGGAACGGTAAAAGAAGTTGTGCAAGTTGTCATAAACCTGAACAGTGTTTTACGGATACCCTGCGCAGAACAGCTCTGGCATTTGATGGAGTGAATTCAATTCAAAGAAATACTCCGACTTTGGTGAATTTGTTTCACAATCATCTGATCATGCAGGATGGCAAACACTATCTTGTGGAAGATCAGTTACTCGGTGTGATTACCAATCCGTTCGAAATGGGCTGCTCAGAAAAGCAGTTGGTCCAAAATGTCATGAGTTGTGATTCGTATAAAAGAAGTTTTAAAAAGTATGTGCGGTATACTCCATCCTTTCCTGAGATTTCTCCTTATCATATTACATCTGCCCTGATGGTTTATTTATCGGATTATAGCGATGAAGAATCTTTATTTGATAAAATGATGAATAAAGAAGCAGAAGTAACGGCAGAAGTCAGATCCGGGTTTAATCTTTTTATGAGCAAAGCACAATGTGGTACCTGTCATTTTGCGCCAGTATTTAATGGCGTTAAGCCTCCTTATGTTGGCAGTGAATTCGAAGTGTTGGGTGTGCCTGCAGATTCAATGGTCAATGCCATCAGTCCTGATTCAGGCAGGTATGGTATAAACCCTGCAAAGGAAACATTCCGTGCATTCAGAACCGGTACACTTCGTAATATATCCCGTACGGCTCCATATATGCATAACGGGGTGTTCGCCACTCTGGATCAGGTGCTGGCGTTTTATAATCATGGCGGTGGAGCGGGACAGGGACTTGATGTTCCGAATCAGACTCTATCTTCCGATTCATTACATCTGACATCCACTGAACTTCAGCACCTGAAGGCATTTATGCTGGCGTTGAATGAAGAAGTTGTTGTGTTACCACCTCCTGTTTCATTGCCTGCTTCGCGGTTAAAACAATTTGAATCACGTACAGTTGGTGGAAACTATTAGTCGATCATAAAATGAGAAATATCTTATTCTTACTGGCAATAACATTCATGGTAATATCCTGTAAAAGCGAGGAAAGATGGTTAAATAAACAAATTGCTTATTGGTTGCCGGAAATCCCATCGCATTACTCAACTGCGGATTCAATAAAAACAATTCAAGCCTGGAAGCTAGGTATAAAGTCGTTTCAACGTAACTGCTCAGAGTGCCATGGCATTTTTTCACAGGGGAAGCCCAATGTGCCCAATTGGGGAAAAGAATCGTTTGATGATTATAACAATGCTTTTCTTGCCGGGGATACAGCAAACCACGCTGTGTTGGCAAAGATGACTCCAAAAGAGATGGATGCTGTTTTTCTTTTTTTAATGGATTTGCAGAGCTATAATAAATAATTTCATTGAACAGTTATGTAAACTGTTCGCTCACCATTCTTTGGCTCTATTCCGTCCCACATTTGTATTAGATAACTTGTTGGTTTAATTTTATGTTAAACATGTAGATTTGTATTAAACTTCTGCTTATTATCGTAATATTGCGATGGTATTCAGGGTATGAAAAATACATTTTATGGTAGTGGCTTGAAATTTAAAGTCCTGCTTGTTTCGCTGTTGCTTCATTATTCGATGCAAGGGCAGTCTATCGTCAGTTCAGATTCATTGCGCAAGCCATTTAGTGAAGACTGGGTCGCTCAGATTAAATGGAAAAATGGTTATGTGAATTGCAATATGTCCTTACAGATGTGGAATGTATTGACGTTGGATTACAATAATCTGGAGTCAGATCCGCGATATGATCTCTATTTGAGAAGAGGACGTTTAGGCTTTGGAGGAAAAATTTTTGGCCGGCTTCTTTTCGGAACAACTTTCTCATATGATGGTGCCGGTAAGAATCAGTTTACTCAATCATTGGGTGGACTAAATAATGATGAACGTTTTCAGATGATTTTGAGAGATGGATTTATTTCTTACTCATTTTCGCAGTTGTTTAATCTCACAATGGGGTTTTTCAGGCCCAGAGTTGGTAAAGAATCTTTCAATAGTTCTTGGTTTTGCATTTCTCAGGAGAAATCATTGCCCAACATTCAGGTTCGCCGTCATATGGTTGGTCGGATTTTAGGCCGGGAAACGGGCGTGAACCTTGGCGGTATTCATCTTTATAACAGCAGAGTTGGATTTGGCTATGATGTAGGACTGTTTGATTTGAATCATCCTGCTGTTACAGGGGATGATAGTATCGGTAATTTATTAAAAACGGGAAGGGTTTTTGTTATGTTTGGTGATGCTGAAGTTCAGCAGTATTCCCTCATCTATTTACAAAGTGGATTTGGACAGCGTAAAGGGGTTACTGTCGGGTTCAATGCTTCTCATCAGAGTGGTAATAATAAGTTTAAGTATAATTCAGTTGTTGGTGCCGATATTCAGCTTAATTGGGGACCATTGGATATAATTTTGGAACAGGATTGGCTTATACGTAGTACTAGACTTACAAATGCTAATGACATCCGTACGGTAGATATTGTTAATAGTGCCAAAGCCGCATGGAATTTTCAGTTAAAAAACAATACAATTGTGCAACCTACTGTTATGTTTACCAGCGAAAATGCGCAGGATATATTAGCGTCTGAGAATAATTTAACTAATAGTATTGATCAACATGTTTTTGCGGTTGGAGTTAATTGGTTGTTAAACAAAGACAGACTTAAGTTGGGAATTCATTATACAGGTGGAAAGATTGAAAGTCAAGATGATTATAGTTTTTTAAACACCAGCGTGCAGTTTATGCTTTAAATTGCCTGAACTCAATCTGACTTCGTAATTATTTAAACATCACACCAGCTGCTTTAACGCAATTTCGTAAGCGCGGGCCGTTATATCGGTCTTGCCTTGGTGAACAGCGTGAATATCATCCAATGCTTTGTGGATGGTTGCAGCAACGTCACTGAAGATACCTTCTGCATCGTATTTTGCGGGATTGCTCATGAGATACGCAAACACTCTGGCCATCCCGCAGTTGCTGATGAAATCAGGAATCACACTCACATGATGGTCGGCATAACGACTGATGGCTCCGAAGAAAATTTCCGGATCAGCAAAGGGAACGTTGGCTCCACAGGCAATCACCTGCAGGCCATTGTCAGAGAGTGCTGATACCTGATCGAGCGTAACTAAGCGGGATGCGGCAGCAGGAATAAATACATCGGCCTTTAAATTCCAGAATTGTTCGTTAATATCCGACACTTTTTCAAATCCTTCAAACATATTGGTGGTGCGCGAATGGAAAAGCTTCACGACTTCGTCGTGGGTAAATCCGTTTTCGCTGATCACGCCGCCCGCGCGGTCGATGATGCCGGTAACAATACCGCCGGCCTGTGAGAGATAGTATCCGGCAGCTGCACCTACGTTGCCCCAACCTTGCACGAGTACTTTTTTCCCTTTGATGCTTTCCCCTTTCAGTTCGTAAAAATGGATCACAGACTCTGCCACGCCATAGCCGGTGATCATATCGGCAACTCTGTATTTTGATCCTTTCGGAACATAACGCTCGTCTTCCACTTCCAGACTCACACCCACCTGCAGTTTATGAATACGTTCTTCGCGGTCGGTGCCGGAACTTTTGAAGTGTCCGTTGACTACTCCTTCCTGAGGGTGCAGGAGGCCGAGATCCGAAGTGATGGGAATTACCTCGTGAATCTCGTCCACAAACAGATCGCCACCGGTGCCATAATAGTTCTTCAGCAAGGGCATCGCGGCTTTGTACCAGCGTTGCAATACTTCCTGTTTCCGGGGATCGGTCGGATCAAAGTTGATACCTGATTTGGCGCCGCCGATGGGTGGTCCGGCCACAGTAAACTTGATCTCCATCGTCTTCGCCAGCGACTCTACCTCTCTGCGGTCGAGGCCTTTACGCATCCTTGTGCCGCCGCCTGCTGCTCCGCCGCGGAGTGAATTGATCACAATCCAGCCCGTAGCATCGGTAAGTGGATCGTTCCATTCAAAGATGATTTCAGGTTTCTTTTCCTCGAATTTTTTCAGGAGTTCAAGCATGGCGACAGGTTGATTTTAAGTGGTGCAAAGGAATCGGTTTTCTTCCAAAATCACCACTCAGAGGCGGGGTAATTTGTACATGACTTTTTTCGCCCCACCAATCTCCTTTGTAATCGCCTTATTCAGAGTGTTTTGCCCCCAGGGTTGTGCCGAGATGACACTAAAATCAGGCAGATTCATGCCCAGCAACCAGATGCCACCGTCGTGGTCGGGGCCGACACAAAAATCCAGAATTTTGAGACTCATAAAGGCCTCCTCAAGATGTTTCTTTTCCAGTTTTTCGGGCAGCGAGAAAAGTGCCGCAACTTTACGGGCACCGCCGGTGAAGGCTGCTTCGTAAGCCATCTGTATCTGTTGATCGATACCGGTAATAGTTGTTGTTTTCGGCCATGCCTCAACGTTAGAGTCGTTGCCGGCTTCGAAGAAAATCGTTTTGATGGCTGGATCGGGGAGGAGGTAGGCAATGTGCTGCAAGTCGATTGTTTCCTTTTTCAATGCGGCATTATTTCCTGCCGGCACTCCGGCGAACACGATCAGACAACATTTTTCCCAGTATTCCTTCATTATTGATATGTAAGCCTTAAGTTTAATAATGGCATAACATCCGGCGGTTCAGGCTTTATTATTTTGCGAAGATAAACTAGCCGCATCTATGAAAAAACTGAAATTGTTCATCTTCCTGATTTTTTCTTTTCTCTTTCTTTCCGAAATCAATGCGCAGTCAGGTCTGCAACAGATTATCGTCGAAAAGTATTATATCTCCAATGCTACCGATTCTATCAGTGCAAACGCCGATCTTTTTGCAGCTGGTTATTCAACAGGAACCTTGCCGGTTGGTTCAGTTACATACAGGATATTCGCTGATCTTGCACCAAACTGGGGAGTGCAGGCTGCTTATGGAGTGACCGGACATCCTGTTAGACTGCAAACGACCACACAGTTTTTTAATCATCCCAACGGAGATGCTGCTGCGGGGCCATTTCCTACATCGTCTGTCGGAATTTTATCATCCGGCACTACCTTGCTCGATTCTTATTTCTCCTGTGGTGGCGTAACCACACAGCGATTCGGCGTATTGAAGACAGAAGATAATTCAGCTGCTTTTCCTTCAGGTGGTGGTGCGAATTATATTGGTGTTTCGTCTCCTACGCTTTCCAATAATGATCCCAATACAAGTCCGGCGCTTACAGCATTTGACGGAATTTACAGAGTGAGTTCTCCGGCAATTATCGGAATCACCATGCTGGGAGATGTTGGCGGCAGTGCGGTCAATCTGTTTACTGATGGTTCAACCGTTGGTAATTCATTTGTCAGTACCAATTCTTCCTGGGGAGTATTGGGACAGCAAACCGGAGCATTTCCATCAGGAACCAACAGAGTATTGCTGGGTCAATTTACAACTGATGGAATTTTTTCTTATGAACTAAATATTCAATTGAGAAATACTATTACTTTTCAGACCGAAAATTATGTTTCTGCCAATCCTGTGAATGGTGAATACTTGTTTCCAGCATTAAAAGGAGAAATCGCCCCTCCTTACATATTTTCCTTTTTACCTGCATCTGCCAGCCCGGGCACAACCGTTACCATCAACGGAAAAGGATTTGTTGGCGTAAGTAGTGTTAAATTCAACGGGTTAAATGCCTCCTCTTTTTCAGTGATCAATCCACAGCAAATTACTGCGGTGGTTCCATCGGGTGCAACAACAGGGCTGATTGCAGTGGTGAATAGTTACGATACGGCCTTTAGTGCAACGACCATCAATATTGTATCATCATTTCCTGTCACTGTAAATATGTTCATTGAAGGTTTTTATGTGGGCAGCGGTTCGATGACGGAGGTCGTAAATCCCGGCGTCACTGATTCTATACAAGTAGAATTGCATGCTGCAGTATCACCTTATGGAGTCCTTTATAGCGGTAATGCACTCCTAAATACCAGTGGACAAACTACCCTGAATATTCCAGGATCGTTTGCAGGAACAAGTTGCTATATCGTTGTGAAGCATAGAAATTCCATTGAAACATGGAGCAAAACGCCGGTAGTGCTAAACGCCGGTGCAACGTTTAGTTTTAAAAATTAAATGATGCTGATCACCTTTCAACGGTTATAATCCTTCTGCAATTTTCTTAAACAACAACGACAATTTTTCGTCGGCCGATTGCGCCACGGCGATGATTTCTTCGAGAGTGACAGGATGGAGATGGTCGGGATCACATTCGTCGGTGAGTACCGATACGGCCAGGCAACGCATATTCATCTGCCGCGCTGTAATGACTTCGGGTGTGGTGCTCATGCCTACTGCATCGGCGCCCATCATTCGCAGAAAGCGATACTCGGCGCGTGTTTCCAGCATCGGACCATTTACAGAAACATACACTCCTTCCTTCAGCGATAAACCTTGAGCCACCGCGAGCTGTTTCGCTTGCGCAGAAAGTTCGGCATCATAAGGCGCACTCATGTCCGGAAAACGAACACCAAAGCGATCGTCGTTCTTGCCAATCAGCGGATTGCTTCCCTGCAGGTGGATATGGTCATTCAACAGCATGAGGTCGCCTTTTTTAAACAAGGGATTCAAAGCACCGGCTGCATTCGATAGCAATAAAGTATCGACGCCGAGCAGATGCATCACCCGCACCGGGAAGCTCACCTGCTGCATGGTGTAGCCCTCGTAATAATGAAAACGGCCCTGCATCGCTATTACCGGTTTTCCGGCCAGTGTACCGATCAGCAAATTTCCCTTATGCGACTCCACCGTGCTCACCGGAAAATGCGGAATCTCACTGTAAGGGATAGTCGATTTTATATCAATATGTTCGGCCAGACGATGGAGTCCGGTGCCGAGGATGATGCCCGCTGCGGGAGTCGCCCCGATTGAGGGTCGCAGGAATTCAGCAGCGGTGGTGGCCTGTTCAAACATGTGGCAAAAATAGCCCTTTTGCTCCCTTTTCCCCCATCAAATCCATTACCTTTGCGCTTCATTCTTACCCGATTATGATTCAGTTAACGTATATCCGCGAAAACAAGGACGACGTAATAGCCCGCCTCGCTGTAAAAAACATCGATGCTAAAGAGACCATTGAAGATATTATCCGCCTCGACGCGGAGAAGCGTAAACATCAGACAGAACTCGAAACCCTGCTTGCCGAGCAGAACACGCTGGCGAAGCAGATCGGTGAGATGATGAAGTCGGGTAAGAAAGCCGAAGCCGACGATCTCCGTAACCGCAGTACTGCCATCAAGGAAATGGCCAAAGGACTGGAAGAGAAACAGGTGGAACTCGAAAAACAGGTTACCGATCTGATCATTCGACTACCCAATCTCCCTTCACCCGTGGTGCCGAAAGGCAAAACCGCCGATGACAACGAAGTCGTTTTCCTCGACGAAACCTATCAGCCCACACTTCCTGATAACGCGTTGCCACACTGGGAACTCGCTGCCAAATACGATATCATCGACTTCGAACTCGGTAATAAAATCACTGGTGCCGGATTTCCGGTGTACAAAGGGCAGGGTGCCCGTTTACAGCGTGCCCTGATCAACTTCTTCCTCGATCAGGCTACCCGTACAGGCTACAACGAAGTGCAGCCTCCGATTCTGATCAATGAAGATTCAGGCTTTGGTACCGGACAGCTTCCGGATAAAGAAGGGCAGATGTACCATGTTGGCATCGATAACCTCTATCTCATTCCGACGGCGGAAGTACCCGTAACCAATATATTCCGTGATTCGATTGTGAAAGCAGAAGAACTGCCGATACGTTGTACAGCCTATACACCTTGTTTCCGTCGGGAAGCCGGATCCTACGGTGCGCATGTCCGTGGTTTGAACAGATTGCACCAGTTCGACAAAGTTGAGATTGTGCAAATCGCGCATCCTGATAAGAGCTATGAAATTCTGGAGGAGATGCGTCACTACGTGGCCGGACTCCTCAAGATGCTTGAATTACCTTTCCGCACTCTCAAACTCTGCGGTGGCGATATGAGTTTTGCCTCAGCGCTCACCTACGATATGGAAGTATGGAGCGCGGCACAGCAACGCTGGCTCGAGGTAAGTTCCGTTTCCAACTTCGAA
>JBIIHN010000044.1:0-8308 GCA_044235745.1 Bacteroidia bacterium | reverse complement strand
TTGCCCGCTGTGGTTACATTGATGGATTGAGTGTTTGCACCGGTCGACCAGAGATAAGATGTTCCGTTATTCGCGCTAAGGGTAACACTTCCGCCGCTGCAGAAAGTGGTTGGGCCCGAAGCAGAAATCGTCGCGATGGCAGTTGCACTACATGGTGCAGCAAAAGTCGGATAGACGTTGCCGGAAGTTGGAGTAATCGTAATCAAATCAACTTCAAGATTTGTGTTGGTGGGGGTTAATACCAGTTTATGTGAACCGACTGAAAGGTTGTTATAGGTAATTTGTGTTCCGGAAGAAGCATCGTAGCGATACCAGGTCCAGGCGGTATCTTTCACACAGGTTACGCTATTGTTCAAGGTGCCGTCAAGATTTAAAGTAAATCCAGTTGTTACTCCGGTGCGGCTTCTTGCACGTACCCACACGTAGTGAGTTGCTGCAGATGTACCACGTTTTACAAAATTGTACTCGGCACCGGTAACAGCTTTGAATGTTGTATAGGTAGTGTAATTCCTATAGTCGCCTGCAGCAGTTCCGGCCGGCACCTGTGTTTTCAGCTCGATATTGGTATTGGCATTATCGAAAATTTCTGCCTCCAGATTAAAGTCCTTGCTCCAATAGAATGGGTGGGTTGATTCATGCCATGCATCGAGTTGATAAAACACAGGTGCGGCGGTATTAGTACGGTCATAGATATAAGTACTCCCTTGGCGTCGTACATTGAAGGAAATGGTGTTGCCATCAATGGTGATAGTCGCAGCACCGTTAAGTTCGGCATTTCCCTGCATGTTGGAATTAGGCTGTATCGTTCCGGTGATGGCGTATTTTGCGAGTGTGTTGTGTTTGCGGGCAACAACCAGTTTGCGGATATCACCGGCATAGAATGTGTAGCCGGGCTTTCCGTTGCCGCTTGATGCGCTCTGTGGAACATCGCCGGTCATTAAAAAGCCATTGTTGTATAAATCATCGAATCTGCTCGCTACCGCCTGTGCATAGCCCGGCATCGTCATCTGCCAAACATAATTGTCAGGGATCTGGTATGGGGTGTTGGTTACGAAGTGACCACAACCGAAGTTTTCTGCACCGGCCATGGCAACCGCTTTCAGGAAGCCAAGCCATTGTGCAGGACGTGGATATACTGTCTCGTCATTATCCCATCCCGGACTCACAACCGGGGAGAATAATTTATCGCCCAATGAGATTTCTTCATGTCGGCCTTCAATCATGAATTGCCAACCGTGCGCTGCTCCGGTCCAGTATCTCCAGTTGGAAGGCCATTGCATATAAATATCGTTGCTGGAATAGTACTGATTGTTGGTGAATGATTGTAATGTTCTTGTTTCTGCCCAATCCCATGCATACACCGGATGCCCGTTCAGATAATAGTGATAAATCCTTGTGTTGGCAAGTCCGCTCAAGCTGCGCCATTCGTTCATGTAAGCTTGTGTCAGTCGTTTAAACCCACGACTTTTATATTTGGAATAAGAATTTAAACCACTTGCTGTATATGCGGCGGCAGTCGTAGGATCACGTTGTAATGATACGTCCTGCCAATTTGGAATTACTTCCCCGTTTTCAAAAAGTAAATCTACCGGGCGAGTAAGTTTTGCCAGCAATTGTTGAAGATAAAATTTTTGAGTTTGACCGTCGAGTTTTAAAGAGTCGAGGGGACTTTCCGGGCTTATCGCTTTTGATGAAGTGGTCACATTTCCATACATGTCGAGGAATTGACCGGCATTGTTTCTTAAATAGCTGTTGCTGGGAAGAGTTTTATTCTCAATATAGGGGCCACTGGAAGTTTTTCCAATGGCACGAGGACTTAATTGCGGCCAATAGGTATTCGCCGTTGTTTTCCAGGAGGGATTCTGATTGGCCAGCTTGATCCATGCTCCGTCAAAATCAGTCGTGTCTCCAAAAGAACTATAGCGGGTGGTATTGCTGGTCAGCATTAACGCATAGTTGAAATTCTTTACGAGATCAATCTGAACTTCTTTAGAGCGCGCTACCAATGTGTTTTGAGAGTAACTTGTTGTCATATACCCGGCGATGTGGGCCGGATTAAACACCATATAATTAGGGAATAGCGTAGTGCCGGGACGAGTACGCGATGCTGGAAAAGACTTTAATTGGGTTACAGCATCTACGGTCGGTGTGGGGTGGCCCGGAGCATATTCATTTATATCAATACCGGCAGTAATTGATGCTGCAGCAGGAGGATTGACTGTGGAATTGGCATATGTGTAAGATTTTCGGGCAACAAAGTCCTGATAATGCTTGTACACCATTGTATTGGGCAACGAGTATGGGTAAAGCGCAATTTCGTCCATGTCGCCTACATACTGGTAATAGGCGGTGTTCGTGTTGAGGTCAATGATATTGCTTGCAGTATTGGAACTGTTAGGCGGGATAACACCCGGGGTAATCGTCTTTGTAAAGCCGGCAGGGTTCTGTCCGTCTACCCAGATTTCTTTCAATCCGGTTTTAGCATTGTATTTAAAAACCAGGTGGTGCCAGTTACCATCAACATAGTATCCGTAAGTACCTCTTCCAACACCACGCATATCAAGATCCCATGTGTCAGTGGTTACTGATGTGCTGCCGGTAGGAATATGCCTGGTGGTAAATCTAAAGAAAGGGAAGCAGAAACGAATACTAAATGCCCCGTCCCTTCGTGTGATGAGCTGAACAACCTCATTGATATTGGCCCCCGGTCTGAACAGTAATTCGAAAGTAAATCCGCTGTCAGGCGAGAACGGAACGTTTGAGGTGATTGCTCTGGAGGATTTGTTAAGCGTAAGGTATTTCCCTACACCGGTGTTTGCCTGCGCATTACTTACTGTGTAGGCCGATTGAAAGTAAGCTGGGTTCAGTGCGGCAACGCCGGTAGAGTCTGCCAACGGATTGGAACCATTAAATGTCCAATAATGACGGGGTGTCCATGTTTGTGCAGATAAAAAGCCGGAAAAACTTAGAATGCACATCAGCATGAGGCTGTTAAGCTTCAGTAATGTAAGTCCTTTCATTTTAAGTTTCATGTGGTTTGTGGTTTGGGTGTTATGGTTTGGGTTTGTTTGGGCAATACAAGTTCAAGCCCCGTAAGGGCGTCTTTTTAACTTACTAATAGATAAGGGTTTTAAATAGCGATGACCAAATATATTTCAAAAGTTGGTATGTACAACAGTTGGTCAGTACCGGTCTTGTATGTAATTGAAAATCAATTACAAAAAATTAGTGTTGTCAATAAAAAATGTGTGTTGACCAATGATTTTGGAAAATTCACCATCATTTTTCGATTGTTCGCCCAAAGTGTTTGGTGTGTTTGCCCGCCTTTTTCAGGCAGTTCGCCATAAAATAGAATAAGGTTGGCTTAAAAAATGAATAGTTTGCCCAATAAAAAGAGTGGTTCACCCAAATTAATCTGAAGAAATTGCCTTCCTTCCGTAGAAATCCGTGCGCTTGAGTTTTTTCAGGCACCCGGCGCCATCTCTCCTAAACAAAAAGGAAAAAATAATCCATGACATTTTAGTCATTCGCTTTTTGATGAACCCCTTCCGGCGAGGTTACATAATGACATTTACGCTGCCTTCTTTATTCTGTCGTTTTCCGCTAGGGCTGGATGCAGAGACCTTATAGACATAAGTCCCTGATGGAACCTTCTGACCTAAAAAAGTCCCATCCCATCTTTCATTCGCATTCGTTGTTTCATAGATTAATTGCCCCCAGCGATTAAAAATTTTCATGTCGAAATCCTGAATGGCTTCTCCGGCTACTCCGAAAGTGTCGTTGAGTCCGTCACCATTTGGCGTAAAGGTGTTCGGAATATATATGCTCATATTGGGGATGATGTCCACCTCATTTGATACACTGAATATTTGTGGAGACCCTGTTTTATAGGCAATGACCCGGTATTTTCGGCTTAAGGAAACCTGTGCGGTGGCTTCGTCCGCTTTGAGCAGACCCAGCAAACAGATCGTAAATAATAATAAACTGAAAATTCTCATATTTTAATTCCTGTTGATTTGTGAAAGCAAACTACACCTTGGTTCGCAGCGTGAATTGACGATTCTTGTATGAAGGCACTTTTGTAAGATTTTAGATGTTTTGAATGCTGTAAAATCAGGCCGGCGCAGAGAGAGAAGAGGAAATCCTGAATAAAATAACAGAGGATAATAAACTACTGTTAAGCGCAAGGTGTGTAGTAGAAATGAAGGGATATGGTCGGGAAAGGTGGCGTGTCAAGTTCAATTCATTGTGTTTTGTCTCAAAAGATGTAGATATATTTACATCACCAAAATCGATCTCCTATGATAAAAATGTTCCTGCTCGGACTCCTTTTGTTGGTTGCCGGCCGAACCAAGGCCCAAACACAGGAAGATAAATCACAGCTTTTATGCGATTGGCTCACCGGCTCCTTCAATAATAATCTGCAGGCTAAAGAAGATACCGCTTTTTTCCCGATCCGGCTAACCATTCAACGTGTCTGGGAAACAAAGGCCGACGGCTGTTGGCTATATGTTGAACAGGCCCGCGCAGAGATGACCGATAAGCCTTATCGCCAACGAGTCTATCATGTTCGCAGAACCGGTACCAACAGGTATACCAGTGCTATTTATACTTTACAGGATCCCTTGCGATTTGCGCAAAAACCGGAGATGGTAGAAGCACTATCTCCGGACAGCATTCAATTGAAAAATGGATGTGATGTGATACTGACTTACGATGAGGCTCAAAGGAAGTTTTATGGAGGAACGGAAAAAGGCACCTGCCCTTCTGATCTGAGGGGCGCGTCCTATGCTACTTCTGAAGTTACCTTATCGGATAATTTATTGTTGAGTCTTGATCGGGGGTACAATCAACTCCATGAGCAGGTATGGGGCTCGGAAAAAGGAGGATATGCCTTCGTTCGGCAGAAATAATTTTCAACAGTCGTGATTTGACTGCTTTTCATGATTACATTAGCGTAACAGAATATGAGATTTGTTTTATCATATCAAAGAGCGTTGAAGATCCGGAGTTGGATATAAGAAAGGCTGTGCGTACGCATGGCCTTTTTCAGTTATTGTCTTAACCACTTAAAACCATAGGTTATGCATACTAAACAACAACTCAATGAAATGAAAAACGAGCACGATACCTGGCAGGATCGTATCCGGTTTTTCAAAGATGAAATCTCCCATTTTAATCATCACCTCGGCAGGTTGGCTATTTCAGGCGGAAGGGGTGAAACAATGGCCTCTGTTGAAAGATTTCAAAACCAGTTCATCCGTCAGAAAGAAGTGTTGGACATCATTCGTCATGATTTTAAACAACATGAAAATCTTATCGAGGCACTTGAAGAAGGTGTGTCCAGAGAACCTTCGGAAGGGATTCAACGGTTGCATTCAACTCAGCGTGAAAAACTCGAACAGTTCGAGCGGATATTTCATGATCTCCGCAACGAGTTCAATGTATTCCTCGATACGGTGGAGTAATCCTTAAAAAAGTAGGATCATCGACAGCACAAAGCTGAGCATCAGCAGTTCTTCTGCAATGAACTGCAGGGTGGAGGTGTTTACTTTTTTCATATTCGGATTCTCATGCTTCGGTAAGATAAATCCGTCAGCAGGGAATGGTTGTGTAAAAAATGGAAAATCTTACGTGATGACTACATTTCCGGTTTGTAGTCCTGAATGTTCAATTGGCGTTCGCAAAAAGATATCTCATCGCGAACGTTATTGGAACACACCAGAATCGTTTTCCCCTTTCCGAACTGTTCGATCATGGAGTGATACCAGATGGCTCCGCGTTCATCCAGATTGGATAATGGTTCGTCCAGTAATAACAAGGGAGTTGCGGCGCAGATTGCCAATGTGAGCCGTACGCGCTGTTTCATGCCGCTCGAAAAATGTTTAAGAGCCTTCTTGTCTATTTCTTTTAGCTCACTGGCTTTTAGCAGTGACTGCATCGTTAAACTGTTTTGAAAAGGTTTAAACGTTGACTGAAATCGGATTAATTCTTCAAATGTATATTCATCCGGCATTTCGATATAAGGTGCCGCATAGGACAAGTGCTGATACCATTTATCTTCCGGAATAATACCTTTGTCCAGTTGATATGTAATTGATCCTTCCGTGATAGTTTGAAAGCCGGATATTGCCTGCAACAGTGTTGATTTGCCTGACCCGTTGAACCCTGTAATAGAGATGCGTTCACCGGGATGGATCTCGAAGTGGATGTTTTTAAAAATCCATTGTGAGATGAATTTTTTACCTGCTCCGTTTAATGAAATACTAATCAAGGATGGAATTATTCTGCTTTTTGAAAATTACCCGACATCCCCCGGATGATGCCTTTTTCTGCATTTTTAACAAAGTTCAAAATAAGATCGCGGTGCGCAGATACCGGAAAATCGCTTTCAACAATTCCCAATGCTTTTGTGGTGTTATAACCTCTCTGGAAAATATTACGGTAAATCTCCTGAATCTCTTCAATTACTTCACGTGAATATCCGCGCCGTGAAAGACCAACGGCATTGATTCCCGCGTAACTCAACGGTTCGCGTGCAGCTTTAACATAGGGCGGTACATTTTTCCGTACACCCGACTGGCCGGCAATAAAACTATGGGCACCGATATGCATGAATTGTGAAACGCCTACATAACCTTCCAGTATGGCCCAGTCTTCAATCGTTACATGCCCAGCGAGATTCACGGAGTTCGCCAGAATAACATGGTCGCCTAAAATACAGTCATGGGCGATATGCACATACGCCATCAGCAATGAGTGCCGGCCAACTTCCGTTCTGCCCATTGCGGAGGTTCCCCTGTTGATGGTGACGCATTCACGAATGGTAGTATGGTCTCCGATGATGGCGGTAGTTTCTTCTCCTTTGAATTTTAAATCCTGAGGTATTGCGGAAATCACTGCACCGGGGAAAATCCGACAATTACTACCGATGCGCGCACCTTCGAAAATGGTCACGTTGGATCCGATCCAGGTATTATCACCAATTTCAACGTTCCCGTGAATGGTAGTAAATGGATCAATCTTGACGTTAGCGCCAATTTTTGCAGAAGGATGAATATACGTTAAGCCCTGCGTCATCAGGATTTTTTTACGATTTGAGCCATCATTTCGGCTTCCATTACAACTTTCCCGCCAACAACAGCGATGCCTTTCATATGACAGATGCCGCGTCGGATGGGACTGATTAATTGCAGGTCAAATATAACGGTATCTCCCGGACTTACTTTCTGTTTGAAGCGAGCCTCCGATATTTTCATGAAATAAGTCCAGTAATTCTCAGGGTCGGGTACGGTACTCAACACCAGAATTCCACCGGTCTGGGCCATCGCTTCTATTAGTAAAACCCCTGGCATCACAGGGTTGTTGGGGAAGTGTCCCTGAAAGAACCATTCGTTCATCGTGACGTTTTTAACACCTACGATGCTTTGTTCTGTTCTTTCGATGATTTTGTCAATCAGCAGAAAAGGGAAGCGATGCGGAAGCATAGAGGATATCTGATTGATATCACACACCGGTGTCGCGTTCAGATCATACTTGCGTACATTCCCCTTTTTCTTTTTGATAGCTTCTTTTATCGTCTTTGCAAAGGCCACATTGGCGAAATGACCCGGACGGGCAGCCAGAATATGCCCTTGAATCGGCATGCCAATGAGGGCAAAATCGCCGATGATATCCAGGAGTTTGTGACGGGCCGGTTCATTCTGGAAATGCAACTGAACATTATTCAGAATTCCCTTTTCTTTCACCTGTACACTCGGTTTGTTGAACAATTGTGCCAGCTCATCCAGTTTCTCCTGACTGATTTCACGGTCAACCACAACAATGGCATTGTCTAAATCTCCGCCTTTGATAAGATTGTGTTTAACAAGTGACTCCAGCTCATGCAAAAAACAAAAAGTGCGGCAGGGAGAAAAGTCAGACGTGAATTCGCTGATTTTATGAAGTTGCGCATGTTGGGTGCCGAGTACAGGGCTGTTGTAATCAACCATTACAGTGATTCTGTAATCCGGACTGGGAACAGCCAGCATTTCAACATTCCGTTCCGGCTCCTCGTATGAAAGTACTTCTTCAAGCACAAAGACTTCCCTTTCTGCATCTTGTTCAACTATTCCGGCTTGCTGCAGCGCTTCGATAAATGGCTTTGAACTACCGTCCATAATAGGAACTTCAGGGCCGTCAACTTCTATCAGCACATTATCAATCTGAAGACCTGCAAGAGCAGCAAGTGCATGTTCAGTTGTGCTGATGCGGGCTCCGTTTTGTTGTAAGGTGGTACCTCGGGATGTGTCAACAACGTTGTCTGCAT
>JBIIHN010000043.1:0-8330 GCA_044235745.1 Bacteroidia bacterium | reverse complement strand
AAACAGTCCTTTGAGATCAGGAAGCACTTTACTCCTTTTACCATTCAACTCATATTCTTCAACAAATAAAATCACGTGGGGTGCATAATAACGGAAATCAGGCGCCATTTCTTCAAACTGAATCTCTTTCAGATCACGAGCTGAAAAAGTATAGATTACTTTCCCTTTCTTTCGCTCCTCTTTGAAAACAATCTGATTCGCTTTATCATTCAAAATCCGGTAATTTACCTTTACTGTTTCAGGAAAGACAACGCTGAACACTGATTCCCTGACGGGCACCCCACTTTGAAAAACATATGTTCCCAACAGGTGCGGGTCTGTCCATTCTTCCTCATAATTCAGGGAAGCCACAGCACCTTGTATTAAGCCCGGATAATAGAAATAACTCTCCTCTCCATCATCAAAAAAAATGCCCTCCTGCACCGGTTTTCTGGTCATATATTTCTCCACAGGCAGCGCTTTCATTTTTCCTGATCCCGAAGGAACCCATGTGCGCGCATCAATCTTATTGAGTTTTGAAAAGGCAGACATGCGGGGAACAGATTTTTCAGATGCCCGGGTACTCCGTTCACTTAAATACAAAAGGTCGGAGCTTTCCCTATTCTTCATCGTCAACCGGTCTTTTTCCAGCTCGAGAATGAGCTGCTGCGACTTGCTGAGCATAAAATAGTCTTTGTCCGGGTGTTTATCGCGGATTGCCTGAAAATCAAACGCAGGCTGAGCGAAAGCCCGGCAAGCAAGCAAAAGAAAAACAATACCTGCTTTACAAATCCTATTCAATAATATCATCGTTATAGAGATGTAATTTGCTTCTGATTTTTCCATTTGTATCATACATAACCACCCATCCATGGAATTTACCTAATTTCATTTCTGCAGACATACGGCGTTTACCATCAGGATAATAATACACCGCTTCACCATCAATCTCGTCATCGACATAAAACTCCTCTGTCATCTGCTTTCCGTTAGGGTAATACTCCAGCGTTTTCCCCTGCGTCATTGTGTTTTTGTAACCGGTTTTAAAGGCGGTATTGCCATTCGTGAAATAGAGGGTATATTCCCCATCATAAAACCCGTTTTTGAATGAAAAGTCTGCTGAGAGTTTCCCATTTTTAAAATAGGCCTTCACATTACCGGAACCGTTCACAAATGGAATTTCAGGCACGAACGCGCTGTCTGGTCCGAGAAAGGAATAGGATACGACAACACCCGCGCGATAATTCAACCGGAAGCGCAATTGTCCATCCGGTGCATAGTACAAAAAGTATCCGACACGATCACCCATATCGTAATTGCCGGCTGTTTCCACTTTACCATCCGGATAATACCATTTAGCTAATCCATGCAATTCACCGTCCTCGTACCATTGCTCTGAAACTTTATCACCGAAGAGCCAGCTTGTGTATAAGGAATCTCGTTCACCGTTGCGGTAAAAAGACGACTCCTTTATTTTTCCATCGAGATCGTACACCCTTCTCCAACCATTTCGCGCACCATGCCTGTAAGAGGTTGACCGATACAACAAGCCCTCCCCGTGATAATCGAGTATCTCACCATCCAAATGTCCATGTTTGTACGTGTAGGATGTCAACACCGGCTTCCTCACACCCATCCCCAACAACTTAACAGTCGCGTTACCGGCAGGAATCTGAGAAACCGATATCACCTTACCCAGCGAATCATGCGTCGTAATCGACTTCAGGTCATCAAGGTCATACTCAAATGAACGGCTGACCTTTCCTTCACAATCAAATTGCAACATTCTTCCGTTTGGCTCTCCATTGATATAATAGGCAAGTTCCTCCGGCTGCCCATCAATGCGATATTCATAATAATAACCATTCAGTTTATCATCTTTAAACATCACCTGTTTTGACATCTTGCCGTTATAATAATACTCGTTCGCAATTCCCTGCCGAAGTCCCTTCTCGTAACTAAAAACAGACTTAAGTTCACCTGTATTGTAATAATAGCGCTGCTCACCGTTTAATTCACCGCCGACATACTTTTCTTCCTTCACCAAAACACCCATTTGATTATATTCTTTCCATTCACCTTCATTCACACCGTCAACCCATTCACCCTTTTTCCATTCAACACCGTTGGGATGGATCGAACGAAGTTTAAGTATCTTCCCTTCACGTTTACCCTCCGACACGACTTTACCGGATTCATCAAAATACTGATAAGATATTACTTTCCCTTTTTGGTTGACATACTTTGCCCAAAGCCGACCCTCCGTAGTGTAGTAAATATCTTCTCCATCGATAACTCCATTCACCGCATTAAAGCTCCGTGTCAATGTTCCTTTCGGATCATAGTACTTCCAAATCCCTTGATAGTTACCATCGAGCATTTCACCTTCACGTTCCTTTGAACCATTCCGGTAATAAAATGTCCATTTACCGGTTTGCTTTCCCTCAGCAAATAAACCCGAAGACTGCAATGTTCCATTATCGAACCAGGTATTATTTTCTCCGCTGGTCCGGCCATTCACCACGGTATAAACATCCTTTTTCAAACCATTGGGATGAAACTCCTCTGTAAGTCCATCCTGCTCACCTTTCTTATACTGCCCCCTCACTTTTAATTCACCTGTTTCATAGTAATATTCAAAAGGACCATCTCTCGCATCCATCACGAATGTCACTTTCCCGGCACATGCACCGGTTGAAAAGCAGGCGACAGATGTACCATTCAGAAGGTTATTCTTAAACACATTAATTTCCGACAATGCACCATCATTATAAAAAGTACGGGTTGTATCATTCAGCTTCCCGTCTTTAATTGAGCGCTCCGATTTCAACCGGCCCGACTCATCATAATATTTCCACACGCCCTGTTCCACACCTTGCTGATCGAACAGGCCTTCATGATCCATGTAGCCATTATCATGATAGTACTTCCAATAACCAACCGGACGATTCAACTTATCATCAAAAGTCCCTATTGACTTAAGTGAACCCTTATCATTAAACCAGGGATCAGCCGAACACAATCCGATCGACTTCCAATATGTTTGCCGTTGTTTCATCCAATAGTCACTGGCAAAAGGAATCATCTTTGAAACCGAACCATTGTTCTTCTTTACCGCTTTCACCACATCGGGATCAGTTTTGAGGCAGGTAAAAGCATGATAGGCCACACCTTCATAATAACCTTTCGACCAAACTTCATTCAAAAACGGAACATAATACTGCATCCAGAAACCGGTATCTGATTTTACGTACTTCAACTGATCATACAACAACTGCATTTGTTTCACAACCGAAGCATAAGCAATATCCACCTTTGCTTTATATTTATCAGACAAGGCCACTCTTGAGCGAATCAGTTTTTCCATTTCTGAAAAATCATTGCCCCCGGCCGGCATCGACCAATACAGAGAGTCCTTATCAACCATCCATCCGCCTTTCGCGAGTTTTTCATAGTTAGTAAGTGCCGCGACGGAACGATCACCTGATTCTTCCAGTAAAAGATACATCTGAAATGACAACATGGCCGGAACGATATAATTATTTTCCATACAAATCAACCCCAGAAAATAATGCGAAAGTTCATTAAAGGGATTAAGCTTGACAGTATACTGAAACTTTTCTACTGCCAGCTGGTATTGCTTCAATTGATATGCTGCAAGACCGATACCGAGGTGATAACGGTAATAATCCGGAAACTCTTTAACAGCTTGTTGATAGGTCCAAAGGGAACTATCAAACTGTTCCAATTCGTAATATGATGCTCCGATAAAATCAAAAAGAAATTTTCTATACCGGTTTGACTTCACCATCAGTCCCCGCTGAACAACTTCAATACCCTCACGATAGCGCTGCCCGATCAGGCAGGCACTCGCATGATAAAAATTGGCTGTGGCATAGGCAGTGTCATCCACCGGAAAGTCTTTCAGTAACCGGGCAGCTTCATCATATTCACCGTTTGAATGCAGTTCGATGGCCATCGACTTTTGCGCCTCCCAATCAACGACGGAAAGTACTGGAAACCCGGTAGCAGGTTGCCGTTGAGCCTGCGCAGCATTTACCAGGTGAAACAGGAATGCAAGAACTATTAAAACACGGGAATTAAACATGTTTATATTATTTACAATATTCTTTTCTCAATTTATCTACATCCTCACCATACTTCTCTCGGAATCCCTGCCGGATGGCTTTATCCAAGTCCGCACATGCCTTTCTGTATTCTGCTTTTGCAATATAAATCAACGCGCGGTTACGAAAAGCAAAGGGATTATCACTTAGAACGGATATCGATTTATCCACATCAGACAAAGCTGCGCTGATGTCGCCTTGTTTATACTTCGCATAGCCACGATTATTTAAGGCGAACGGATCTTTCGGATCAATCTTCAAGGCTTTATCCAGCCAAAAGGTAGCATCTTCAAAACGATCCATCTTAACAAAGTTGAACCCAATATTATTTAAGGTCATCAGGTTGAGAGAATCTTTTTTATAAGCCATCATAAAACAAACTTGTGCTGAATCAAACTTCGCAGTTTCACCGAGACATAAACCGAGATTGTTTAATGCATCCACATCATCCGGTAAATATTGGAGCGACCGGACGGCATCTGAGATACAGCCCTGAAAATTCCTGGTTTCGTAATGAAGTCCCGAGCGCACATTAAAAACCCGACCTGCCAGCATTGTATCATTCAGGTTGCGTGCTGCCATATTGAGATCATTCTTTGCTTCTTCCACATTACCTGAAAGATACATCATCAGTCCTCTCACATAGTACGCCCTGTTATATCTCGGACTCCTTTGAATGATACGGGAAACCATCTGATAAGCCTCCTCCGGTTTTTTCATAAACAACAAACACTCTGCCTGAATTGCTCCTGCGGTATCATTATCAGGAAACTGTTTCAGATATGCTGAAACAACGGAAAAAGCATCTGAATATTTTTTCTTCCTCAACAAGTCATCCGCCTGTTCAATTGGTGTCTGGGCCGGTAGAATACAGGTCAAGCAGGAAAGTAAAACACTCATCAAAACACATGAACATCTCCCGCTTACCATGTTATAAAGTATAAAAGTTATGAGCGAAAGTGAGAGATGAGCAAGAAACCATATTACATACCGGTGTATTCACCGTACACCTTCCGTAAGGTATCAGAAATTTCACCGAGAGATGTATATACTTCCACCGCCGTCAGAATCCCGGGCATAAGATTAGTGCCCTCTCTGGCGGAAGTCTCCAGCGCCGACAAGGCGGCATCTACGTCCGGTTGATTACGCTTCGCTTTTACCGCATTTAGTTTTTCGATCTGGACTTTGCGGATACTGTCATCAACGGTAAAGAGTTTATCAAACGGAGGTTCCTTTACGGTAAACTTATTCACGCCGACAATCACCTTCTCACCTGTTTCAATCGCCTTTTGATACGCATACGCAGCATCAGCAATTTCTTTTTGGATATATCCCTGTTCGATAGCAGCAACGGCACCGCCCATTTCATCAATTTTATGAATATACTCCCATGCTTTCCGTTCGACTTCGTCAGTGAGCCATTCAACATAATAGCTTCCTCCGAGCGGATCGACTGTCTGCACGGCACCACTTTCATGTGCGATGATTTGTTGCGTACGCAGTGCAATCATCGCCGCTTCTTCCGTAGGCAGCGCAAGTGCTTCATCGAAGCCATTGGTGTGGAGCGATTGGGTCCCGCCCATCACAGCCGCCAGGGCCTGAAGCGTTACGCGGATAATATTGTTATGCGGTTGCTGTGCCGTTAAGGTAGAACCACCGGTTTGCGTATGAAAGCGCAACATCTGCGCCCGCGGATCGGTCGCTCCAAGTTCTTTGGTGATGACCGCCCACATGCGGCGTGCAGCTCGAAACTTGGCCACCTCTTCAAAAAGATTATTATGTGCATTGAAGAAAAACGAAATACGCTTGGCAAATATGTTGATATCAAGCCCCTGATCAATTGCCGCCTTCAGATAGGCTTTCCCGTCAGCCAGTGTGAATGCCAACTCCTGCACGGCATCAGCTCCCGCCTCGCGGATATGGTAACCGGAAACAGAGATCGTATTCCATTTTGGTAACTCTTTAGCGCAATACGCAAAAATATCCGTGATAATCTTCATGCTGGGCTTAGGAGGATAGATATAGGTTCCTCTGGCCGCATATTCTTTCAGAATATCATTCTGGATGGTACCGGAAATCTGCTTTAAATCTGCCCCCTGCTTCTTTGCCAACGCCATGTACATGCACAGTAATGTTGACGCTGTAGCATTGATGGTCATGGAGGTGGTGATCTTTTGCAGTTCGATGCCATTGAAAAGGATCTCCATGTCGGCGAGCGTATCAATTGCAACACCTGCTTTCCCTACTTCTCCCTCCGACAAGGCATGATCGGAGTCGTAGCCGATCTGCGTAGGTAAATCAAAGGCCACCGAAAGTCCGGTGGTTCCCTGATTCAGCAGATAATGATATCGCTCGTTGCTCTCTTCTGCCGTGGAGAATCCGGCATACTGACGCATCGTCCATAGTTTGCCCCGATACATATCCGGCTGTACGCCGCGTGTAAACGGGAATTGTCCTGCATCCTCTCCGCCGGCATCCGGTGAGGTATAAATGCGTTCGATTTCGATACCGGCATCGGTAGCGATTTTTTTAGAGGGAGAAGGTGCGGTTGACATAATGATCAGAACAATTGTCCAACTTCAGATTTTAAAATTGCTAAGGCCCGTTGCGTCGGAAACTCTTCCTTTTCGAGCAAGGCATCAAACATCTTCTGGCTGAGCTGGTAAGCCGGCGCTTCCGGATCGAGGGAAGCGGCAGCACTGTTGATTTGACGAATTACTTCTTCCTTGGCGTTGCGAATAACGGTCCACAAGGCAGGTGTGATATAAATCTGCTGAGCGAAATTATGCTCGAATTCATCCCGGACCATTTGCACGAGCCTTGCTTTGAATTCAGACACCGTAAGTCCGCTTTCATACTGATTCAGCAGCATGACATTCGGCGAGATACGTTCCAGATAAATCGCAAACCGTTCATAAGCCTGGAGCCGTAACGGAAAGACATCTTTCGCCTGAGCGGCGCGGATATCCATTAGTTTTAATGTTGTTTCTCTGCCCAGAAACCTGCGGATCAGAAACCATGCTGTGCCGAAGACGAGCAGCGATGGAGCCAGGTAAAAGAGAAAGTCAATAATTCCCTGTGGTGTATTCATTGTTGGAAGTAGTTTGCAAATATCGTAAAATCACGGTCAGAACGGTGACCTTGTTTCTTACTCAAAAATGAAACGGAAAAACGGACGTGTTCATTGGAAAAACAGGTATATCGCGGGAAGTATTTTTGCATAGCACTGACAAACAACACATTAAACTAAAACCTTTTTATATAGTTTTGCGTTCTAAATTTCTCAAGCATTCTGCAATGACCAAATTATCTAAACGTGTCAATCAACTGGAAGAATCTGCCACTATTGCCATGGCACGTTTAAGCAGGGAACTCAAAGAACAAGGCCACGATATCATCAGCCTGAGTTTGGGTGAACCGGATTTTATAACGCCTGAGGATATCCGCGAAGCTGCGAAAAAGGCCATGGACGATGGTTTTACCCACTACCCTCCCATCTCCGGTTATCCTGATCTGAGAAAAGCTATCAGCGAAAAGTTCAAGAGGGAAAACAATCTCAACTATTCACCGGAACAGGTGGTCGTTTCTACCGGTGCCAAGCAAAGTATCGCCAATGTGGTTTTCAGTGTTGTTGATCCGGGCGACGAGGTGATTATTCCGGCGCCTTATTGGGTGAGTTATGCGCAGATTGTGCAACTCGCGGAAGGTCATCCTGTGATTCTGCCCACCACGGTGGAGACAGATTTCAAACCAACCATCGCTCAGATCCGTGCCGCAATCACTCCCAATACCAAGTTGTTTATTTTTTCTTCTCCCTGTAATCCTACCGGTACCATCTTTACAAAGGAAGAACTGAAGGACCTTGCAGATCTGTTCGCGGAATATCCCGATATCTGGATTCTTTCCGATGAAATCTACGAGCATATCAGTTTCGCAGGTAAGCATGAAAGTATCGCGCAGTTTGAAAATATAAAAGACCGTGTCATTATTGTGAATGGCGTATCGAAAGGATATGCCATGACAGGCTGGAGGATCGGTTACATTGGTGCACCGTTGGAAATTGCCAAAGCCTGCGATAAGATGCAGGGACAATTTACTTCAGGAGCCTGTTCTATTGCACAAAAAGGAGCCGTGAAGGCGATCAGCACTGACTGGAACAACTATGCTTTTATGCGCGACAGTTTTTTACGTCGACGGGATCTTGTACTCGATCTGATGAAAGAA
>JBIIHN010000042.1:0-8340 GCA_044235745.1 Bacteroidia bacterium | reverse complement strand
GAATCCGGTAGCAGTCGATAGCCTGTCAGATGTGGGAACATATATGGCAAACACGTGAATACCCGTGATAACGATTCTGTAAATTCATAAAGAAATGCCGGAACCTTTCTGAATTTTTTTTTCTTATCTGATCGGACAAAGCCGTACGCCTGCTGCCATATCCGGCTGCCTGTAAATTTATTTTTCAAGAATCATTATACAAACAAATACAGTTTCGAAAAATCGCCTATTTTAGTACTATGAAAAAACTCTTGCTATTCTTATGCTGTACCATAGCCGGTCTGCGCCCGGTTGCTGCTCAATGTACTGAAACCGTACAACAACGAATCCTGCTGGTGGGTGACAGCTGGGCATCCTTTATGAATATCGATGCCACTTTTGATAATGTACTGAAGAAGTGGGGGCACTCCAACTACACCTATGCGTCCAACAGTAGCATTGCATTTAACGGAGCCGTTAGCGATGATTTTCTCGACTCCGCGCGACTTGCGGCAATCCGGAATGAGCTTTCGCTGCATCCGGAAATTGATCTGGTGCACCTCAGCATTGGAGGGAATGATGTGTTAGGTGACTGGAACGTTAGTTTTACATCAACACAAACCGATTCGCTGATGTACCTGGTATATGGCAAGGTAAGCGCTATTATCGATTCCATCAAACTTATGCGACCGGGGATACGCATTGTGTGGAGTGGCTATGCGTTTCCAAACTTCGGTGAAATCATCAATGACCTCGGCGGACTACAAAGCATTCACCCCTTCTACGGTTTATGGACGGGAATGGGCTCTCCGACATTTTTACAGTTGAATACGATCCTGAATAGTTATTCAGCTATGATGGATACGCTGGCAATTAACGACCCTCAGGTGGATTTTGTGCGCTGCAACGGACTGATGCAATATCTTTTCGGACAAACATCGGCAATGAGTGTGCCGCCTACCGGCACTTATGCTCCTTTTACAGCACCTATAGCAGATGGACTTCCGGATTATCCATCGCCCAAAAGCAGCATGCGCAGTTACGGTATTTTCAGAGATTGTTTCCATCTCAGCCCGACATCCTACGATGAATTTATCCAGTATCAGACTCGGAAATTTTATCATAAATTCCTGATGGACGACCAGTACCTTGTCTCCGAAGGTGGATTACGCGATGGTTCAGTTTCCGCCTCGGGGTTGGTGAACCAGACCTTACAACTGGGTACAGTAAGCGGAGAGAATGTAGCGCTTGTTCTCTCTTTCAACACCACCGCGCTTCCTGACACAGGCATCAGCCATGCCAGCATATTTCTACGTCGTAATAGTATTTCAGGTAACAACCCTATACAACCCGGGTCACTACTGCTACGTATTTCGTCCGGAAGGTTCGGCAGTTCGGAAGAGGTGGACGCCGCTGATTTCACAAGTGCGGGAAATGCTGATGGATATCCCTGCATATTTGGAAGATACCAAAACAACGGAGAGTGGCTGCGTATTGAAATTCCTGATGCACTCCTGCCCTATCTTACCAACGACTCCATCACCCAGTTTACCTTATCCGCACCGGGGAGCACAGGAAATATCACGTTTACCAATGCTACCGATCCGGAATTAGCGCCCGTACTTAACATCGGCTTCGGACCTGCCACCAGTACAGGATTGCCGACAGCTGTAACCTATGAGGCCGTAACGGTCTATCCGAACCCCACCTCCGGACAATTGCACATTGACGCCTCCGGATCAAAGATCCTGTCGTTGACACTTTTTGATCTGGCCGGCAGAAAATGGATACAGACCGGTGAATTAACATCTATCGATCTGAGTTCCTTTCATGCAGGCGTATACCTGTTGCACATTGTTACAGAAAAAGGATTAACGGTAAGAAGCGTGGTTCGCCAATGAACCTCTGTTCACAGTGCGGTCGCTCAGTAAACATGGTTGTCTGATGGCGTCTGTTTAATCGAAAATCGAAATCCGAAAAAATGGAATTTCCGTGGCCATAATACTATCGGTTGGGAGATCAATATCAGCTTTTTTCTATACGTTATTATGACCATCACTTCCCCACTGAATATCATCTTGGTGAGACCCTCGTACTTGATGGTTGTCCCGTAAAACTGAAGCAATACAAGTAATCTGTATTTATTGTCTGATAAGCCGCAACCTTCCCGCCTTTCCGTTTTCACGAACATACGTGAACAGATACATGCCACCGGGTAGCTCTGTCAGGTTAAGTTGTGTTGGCTCATTACCAAAGGTTTTTACAGTCCGTCCTTGAAGATCAATTAGCCTGCAGTCCAGGATGGCACCATCCGGTGATGCATCAGCGAGCTGAAAAATTCCATCTGCCGAAGGATTCGGATAGGCGTAAACGTTATCTTGACTTACAGTTGATGGTTCTTCCAATCCTACTGCACTTCCTCCGTATTTAATGGTGACCATTTTATACAGATACTGATTGTAAAAGTCCCAGGCACTGGCACCTGTCACAATAAAGTTACCCTGCTGATCACGGGAAAGACAACGCAGGATATCAGGGTTCGAAGTGCCATTGGTCGTGTTGGCGTAGGTATTTTCAAACTGCTGTACTCCGGATGCATTATATCCCACTAGTACGTAATTAAAGTTCGATGAAGTGGCATCTATCCGCCAGCCTGCTGTTACTACTCTGTTAGTGGGTTCCACCAGCATATCCACCGGTTCACGGTCACTGGCCGTGTTCGCATAGTTGTTGGCCCATTGAAATGTTCCGCCACCTGAATACTGAACTGTATAGTAACGCGCTACAAAACCACTCCATCCCCGAACAATACAAGCGATATTCCCTGCCGGTGTAAATTGTGCCTTCACACCAAACTCCGCTACACTATTGGTAGGATTATACACCTGCCTCCAGTTTTGTACTCCGGTGGCTCCATCAAACGTGCAAACGATGGCCACACGTGCAGAAATGAGTCCGCTGTACCCTGTTGCAACCACTATACCTGCACTGCTTACGGTAAGATAATTCAGTTCATCCGGCACATTGGCAGAGTCCACATCCGTTGACCATAAGCGCACTCCCGCAGGTGTAAATCGTTGTACGACACCTTTACCGGTATTTCCTGAGCTGACCTGAACATAACCTGCAATACCTATATCTCCATTGGGGAAATTTGCAACGGAGTTTATCTTGGTGGCAGCAAACTGCGTGGAATCAATTTTAGCAGACCAGGATACGTTGCCTGTTGGATCAAAATAAATGATAAGACCGCCTTGCACATTTGATTCGGCGGCGAGCACTACGCTGTTATCCGTTCTGATCGCCATTGCTTTGGGAAGAGTGTTATATCCGGGAACGGTATTATACCATACAGTATCGAGAAACGTTCCGTTCTGATTGAGCGTAACCAGTGATATCCGGTAATTATTCTTCAGCAAAGCAGAGTCTGTCGCAATCACCAGCACAAGATTCCCTGCCGGATTAAAATCCATGTGCGTCAATGTATCATTCCTCCAGCCCGGTGTGGTATAATAACGTTCCCACAAGAGATTCCCTGCAGGATCATATTTAATCACCGCCACATCATACCCCTGATAATACAAACGATCGACAGTAGCCGCGCAATACACATTTCCCTGCGCGTCGGTCCGCACAACCTGTCCATGCGTAGCAGCATCTCCTCTTCCATTATATTCCATTTCAATAACCGGATTTCCTGCTGTATCCACTACCTGAGTATAGTAGTTTTCATTAATATAAGATGTATCGTTACTGAATCCCCCGGCATATACTTTATCTCCCTTCGTCGCGATAGCAAATCCCATAGAAGCTGTCAACGAATCCTGAGCCCTGTACGTCCAGAGCGAGTCACCGGTAGCAGCATTGTACTTCACAATCACCTGATTGGTCATACCACCATTCAGATAAACATCTTCGCCGGGATACACACCACGACCCGTAGCATAGACGCCACCGTTATTATCAGCAGCAACACCATGAAAAACCTCATATCCGTTACTGAGAGGACCGCGAAAAACTTTTCTCCAGCCACCGGTACCTGTATTATTGATGCGGGTGATCACCCCGTTCAGGTAGTCGGTTCCGACAATATACACATTTCCCGAATCGTCTACCGTTACTGCACGAATGTATTCATCTGCTGTTGGTGTATTGGCATCCGTATAAATCGAAACCCACTGACGAACACCGGCTGCATTATAGCGCAAAGCAAACATATCACGGTTGCTGCTTCCTGAAGGATTGGCCGTGCTTCCACCAACGAGTAAGTCTCCGCCATTGATGAAACGCAAGCCCCATGGTTCATCAACTCCGGTTGCGTTCGCCGGATTGCTGTAAGTATCTGTCCATACAACAGTACCTTGCGGGTTTAACTGTCTTACATAGGCATTGCATCCTCCACCTGCTGCATTTGAGTAAGAAATTCCGCAAGCAGTTGGGTTTCCATTCGGGGCAATCGCAATATCATAGGCTTCATCCGTAAAATTATTGCTGCCATCGTATAAATCGATCCACTGTTGCTGACCTGCATTGTTGTATTTGATCACAAACCAATCGTTACTGCCCGGAAAGGGATCCGTATATCCACATGTATAAACATTTCCACTTGCATCAACAGCTACGCCGGTACCAAATGATTCACTTGCACCTGTCAATGCATAGCGGCTTACCCATTGCTGTACCCCGGCTGAGTTGATTTTGCCGGTCATACATGCCGAAGCTACAACAGATACTCCCTCCGAATTTCCGGTGAAATAAATATTATTACCGGCATCCACAGCAAGATCGATTACATAGTCCTCGTTATATCCGCCGGCATCGTAGTAATACGTCCAGAGTGTGTCCCCCTGAAGGTTTGTTTTCATGATAAACGCATCCGGCGCTCCGTGGTGATTTCCTGCATAGCCACCGGTGATGATATCGCCATTATTATCAACAACGATTGCCGCGATACGATCCGGATTCTTTCCTTGTCCCTGAAAGGTTCGTAACCATTGCTGTGGCAGCTGAGCAGTAGCCATCATCAGGCTTCCTGTTACCAAAATGAGAATACATGTAATCTTTTTCATGTGCTTAATTATTTTTGAAAGTGTGGAGTTTTTCCACAAGGTTTTTTATTTGCGCACAAATGTAGAGAGAACATTACAAAATTTTTCATAATTATTTTTTCATGGCGAATAAACCATTCGTCCTTTTTACTCGTACCTATTACAAAAAGAAAGCGGAACACCGTTGCCGGAATTCCGCTTATAACCCATTTTCAGGCTTATTGCTTATGTGTTATTCCGCTTGCTTCGCCCGTTTGGAAGTGCCGGTCATTTTCAAAAAGCCCAGTTCCTTTTCATCCAGGAAACGCCATCTTCCGCGGGGCAGATCCTTCTTTGTAAGGCCTGCAAAACCAACGCGATCAAGCTTCAGAACTTCATATCCAAGTGTTTCAAACAAACGACGGACGACCCGGTTTTTTCCGGAATGCAACTCAACGCCTACAAGTTTTTTATTCGAACCATCGCCATCATATGCAACATCATCTACGCGGCTGATTCCGTCTTCGAGTTCAACGCCTTCCAGCAGTTGCCGCATATCCGCCATTTTTAGATTTTTATCCAACTCAACCGAATAAATTTTCTTCACGCGTGAACTGGGGTGCGTAAGATAACGGGCAAGGTCACCATCGTTGGTGAACAGCAACAGCCCGGTGGTGTTACGGTCGAGGCGGCCAACGGGATATACTCTCTCCTGACAGGCTCCGGCAATCAGTTCCATTACCGTTTTGCGTTCGTTGGGGTCTTCAACAGTAGTTATATAATCCTTCGGCTTATTCAGCAGCAGATATACATGCTGTTCATTTCGGATACGCTCACCGTTATATCGTACATCATCTCCCGGTTTAACTTTAGAACCCAACTCGGTTATCAGTTTGCCATTTACAGTGATGAGTCCGGCGGTAATCAGATCATCCGCTTCACGACGTGATCCGAGTCCGGCCATCGCGATAAAACGATTCAGTCGTACTTCTCCGCTCAGGTCAGGACCAGCTGAGGCTTTACGTGGCCGGGATGATTTTTTCTCACCGATCCGGCTTGCATATTTACGTTCAAAATGTTCATGGCGGTCTTCGGGCGTGGGGCGACGATTGCGTCCTCCACCATAGGGTTTATCTCCTCTCGATTCACGGTCGGGCTTGTCCGAAGATCGCCTTTCCTTTGAATACCCGCGCTCTTCGCTGCTGCGCTCACTGCCACGAAATCCTTCTTCACGGTCGCCGCTGCGACGTGGTTTATCATCACGGTCGCCGTAGGTACGACGCGCCGGACGCTCTTCACGATCACCGCTGCGCTCTCTTCCACGAAATCCTTCTTCACGGTCACTACTGCGACGGGGTTTATCATCACGGTCGCCATAGGAACGACGGGCAGGACGCTCTTCGCGATCGCCGCTACTGCGACGGGGTTTATCATCCCAGCCTCCACGACTTCCTGCGCCGCTTCGAGAAGGACGATCAGCAGAAGGTCGTTCACGGCGTGGACCAGCATCATCACGACGTGGTCGGTCAGCGGACGGGCGTGCGCCACGTGAACGAGGCTCATCATCAGTTTTTGTCCTACGTGCAGGACGACTGTCCGCATCGAAATCATCCCAACCCGAAGATTTGGGTCGGGCACTGCCGCGCTCACTACGGCTATCGCCACCGGATTTTGCTCGCGGACCTCTACGGTCGGCACCCGGGCGATCTGTTTTTCCGGAACGGGCTCCCGCCCTGCCGGCACTTGTTCGTTTTTTCATTCAGAAATTCTTGCCGCAAAGGTCGTTAAAAAAGCGATGCTACCGACAGAACTCCCTCATTATCATACAAAAAACCCCGTTATCCATGAAAAGCATCCGGAATATGCCGTAATCGGGCTGTTTTTTCCTTCGGAAAATGAACTGTAATCACATCAAAGCGGATTTCCTTACGGATATCGTGCAATTCCTGATAATAACCCGCTGCGAGGCATAATTGTTCAATTTTTTGGGCGTTGATGGCTGCTTCGGGAGCACCAAACCACAAAGAAGACCGGCTTTTCACCTCCACAATCACCAGAAACTGCTCGTTACAGGCGATGATATCTACCTCCGCTTGCTTATAACGATAATTACGTTCAAGAATCTGATAGCCTTTGCTCTCCAGAAAACGCACAGCTATCGCTTCGCCACGGGGGCCAATTTTATTAATATCAGTCATGGTTAAAAATGTTTTATCAGAAACTGCAATGAACGAATGAACCTGTTTTTACATTCAACACCACGTACGCAGCGGCACCAATTTTATTTCACTGCCAACGGTTAATTTATGATCAACACCAAACAGCAAGGGATGATTATCGTGGATATGTCCGGCAGGGAAATTAAACATCACCGGATAATCGTACTCTTCCACTGCCTCACGAATGATTTCCTCAGCAGACTTTCCAAACGGAACAGCATTATCCTTCATATCGCTCATCCCGCCTACCACAAGTCCCGCCAACCCGGACAGTTTGCCCGCACGTTTCAGCTGCATCATCATCCGGTCGATATGATAAAGGTATTCGTCCAGATCCTCCAGAAACAGAATTTTTCCATTGGTATCCACTTCAGAGTTGCTCCCTGCCAGTGCGTATAGGATACTCAGGTTTCCACCTACGAGTACGCCGCCAGCTTCACCGGGTCTGTTTAACGGATGTGCGACAACGTTATAGTCGGGCAAACCGCCTTTCAGCACGCGCATCAGCTGATCCAGTGAAGCCGGGGTGCTTCGTTCCTCATTCATCCCGAACACCATCTGCGCATGCAGCGAAGGTAAATTGAAGTGACGGTAGATGTGTTGATGAAAGATGGTAAGATCGCTGAAGCCGATCATCAGTTTGGGGTGCTTTATTAAGGGCGAGAAATCTATTTGATCAACAATCCTCAGACAACCATAACCGCCGCGAGCAGAGATAATCATATCCGTTTCAGGATCATTGATCGCCCACTGAATATCCGATGCCCGTTCTGCGTCGGTTCCGGAAAACTGATGAAAGGAGCCATACAGATGATCTGACAATTTAACCCTAAATCCATTTGCTTCGAGCAAGGCAATACCGGGCGCGAGTTCCCCGGGAGTTACTTTTCGCGCCGGCGCGCAGATGGTGATGGTTTTCATGACGGCAAAACTAATCAACCGGAAGATGCCTGACCTTTTTTTTCTCCGGGATACAGCAAAGATCCTAAACGAACAAACACAAAACATCTGTTTAAACGTTTGTATCCGTTTATTCTATGGATAGTGCGGAGAAAAAACGATTTCGGGAATCCGGCATCGGGATGAATCCCGTATCAATATTTCCAGCATTGAGA
>JBIIHN010000041.1:0-8367 GCA_044235745.1 Bacteroidia bacterium | reverse complement strand
CGTATTTACTCGGAAAGCCGGTCTATGACAACCGCGAATAATCTTGCAGCGAAAATTATTTCCGATATTAAAGATATTCTTTCTGATCAACTGAACTAAACCGGGTATATTAAATTAAAAGAAGTGAAAGTCTATTTCGATAATGCAGCCACGACACCCGTCATTCCTGAAGTAGTTCAGGCAATGCTCCCTTTGTTGCAATCGCAGTTCGGTAATCCTTCCAGTATTCACTCTTTTGGAAGAGAAACCCGGTCAGCGATTGAGACAGCGAGGAAAAAAGTTGCTTATATCCTCAAAGCCGCGCCGGCAGAAATATTTTTTACTTCGGGTGGAACTGAAGCGGACAATATGGCGATCAGGTGTGCTGTTCATGATTTGGGAATACGTCATATAATTACATCCTCGCTCGAACATCACGCGGTATTGCATACTGCAGAGGATATTGCTCAGCGTGGCGAAGTAAAATTGAGTCTGGTAAAAACAGATGAAAAAGGGCATGTTGATCTGGATCATCTGGATCAGCTACTTCGTGATAATGAACGAAGTCTGGTTTCATTAATGCACGCCAACAATGAAATCGCCACATTACTGCCTTTGGCAAAGGTGAGTGAAATCTGCAGGAGGCATAATGCACTTTTTCACTCCGATACGGTTCAGACCATCGGTCATTATCCTATTGATCTCTCCGCTCTGGATATTGATTTCATTACAGGTGCCGCACATAAATTTCATGGACCGAAAGGAATCGGTTTTCTCTACATTAACGGGAAAGTTAAAATCCATCCTTTTATTACCGGAGGTGCTCAGGAGCGTAATATGAGGGGAGGGACCGAAAATGTTTATGGAATAGTAGGACTTGCGAAAGCATTGGAGATTGCCGATGAAAAGATGACGTCGGATATTCAACAGGTCAGCGCTTTAAAGAATTATATGATTGCAAGTCTGCAGAATGAAATTCCGGGAGTGAAATTTAATGGTGATATTACTGCTGAAGGAAGTCTATATACCGTTCTGAATGTTTCTTTTCCTCCGACAGAGCATGCAGAAATGGTGCTCTTTAATCTGGATATCGCCGGGATTGCCTGTTCGTCAGGCAGTGCTTGTTCTTCCGGTAGTAATGTCGGGTCACATGTGCTTAAAGGAATAGGGGCTGATCCTGACCGGCCTGCTATCCGTTTCTCATTCAGCAGATATAATACCCGTGATGAGGTTGATTTTTGCATCGAAAGGCTGAAAGAGTTGTTTGCTGTAAAAGTTTGATTTGTGTTTTGTTTTTATTTATTGTATTTTAGGGTGCACAAATACTTCCTTTGATTTTATGATCCGCAATATGTTCGTATGCTTGTTCCTGCTTTGGATCGTTACTGATGCAGCGCGGGCGCAATCTAATCTTAATATACAGTTCCGGTCGCAACTGGGATATGGTTCAACTGTCGATTTGTCGAACATCTGGGGATATGTTGATTCTTTGGGTAATGAATATGCATTAGTTGGAACACAAACGGGACTTTCTATTGTTGATGTTACAAATCCTAATGTGCCGGTTCAGAAATATTTTGTGCCCGGAACCAATTCATTCTGGAGAGAAGTGCAAACCTGGGGTAAGTATGCCTATGTTACAACGGAAGGATGCTGTAATGGATTACAGATTGTGAATCTTTCCAATCTCCCGGGACCGGTAACCTCGAAGTACTGGACGGGCTCTGGTCCGGTTGCAGGTCAGGTAACGCGAATTCATACCGTTCATATCCGAAATGGTTATGCCTATCTCAACGGGACACAGATATTTGGTGGTGCTTCCTTGATCGTATCATTGGCAGATCCGTGGAATCCCTTGTACATTGCCAATACTGCAATGAGTTTAAGTGGAACAAGCAGGTATGTGCATGATTGTTTTGTCTTGAACGATACGCTCTATGCCGCACATATTTATGGCGGTT
Source organism: Bacteroidia bacterium (assembly GCA_044235745.1). Taxonomy (GTDB): domain Bacteria; phylum Bacteroidota; class Bacteroidia; order AKYH767-A; family OLB10; genus JAJTFW01. The sequence goes on along the minus strand of JBIIHN010000041.1, from coordinate 6,427 downwards.
TTTTTTCTGTGATAAACATTACCAATAAAACAAATCCGGTATTGATTGCCACACAGAACACACCGTCTAATTTTACTCATAATACATGGATGTCGGATAATGGAACCAGGGTTTTGTTTACTACTGATGAAGTGAGCAATTCGTTTCTGGCCAGCTATAATGTCGCGAACCCTTCCAATATTGTTGCCCTTGATAAGTTGCAAGGGATTCCCGGAAGTGGTTCTATTGTCCATAATACGTATATCCGTAATAGTTATGCTATTAATTCATATTATAAAGATGGAATTACCATTGTTGACGTGAGCCGCCCGGATAATATGATTACCGTAGGACGATACGATACCTACACACAGGGTAGTGGTAATGGATTTAATGGTGCCTGGGGAGTTTATCCTTATCTCCCGTCAGGGAATATTCTGGTGTCCGATATCGACAATGGTTTGTTTGTACTTACTCCGACTTATGTGAGAGCTTGTTATCTTGAAGGAGTTTTGACAGATGCCTGTTCCAATCTTCCATTAAACAATGTGAGTGTTGTAATTACCGGCGGTACACATCATACAGAATTATCCAATATTGCCGGTGCTTATAAAACCGGCACCGCTGTTTCCGGAACATATACGGTAACTTTTTCTAAAACCGGTTATTCAACTAAAGTCCTTCAAAATGTCTCATTGCAGAATGGAGTGCTCACAAGTCTGAATGTTCAGCTGTCACCGGTTAATGCAGTTGCAGTGGCCGGCGCTGTTGTTACCAATGCAAATTGCTTTGGTGGTGCTTCCGGTACTATTGATCTGTCGGTCACCGGTGGTGCGGCTCCTGTTTCGTATCAATGGTCGAATGGAGCGACGGTGCAGGATCCTGCAGGATTAAGTGCGGGGCTCTATACAGTTACCGTAACCGATGCGGCTGGTTGTACATCCGGTGCTTCCTACCAGGTTAGTTCTCCTCCTGGTATTTCTGTATCAGGTGCTTTTGTTGGTCCTTCCTGTTACGGGGCCGATGATGCGGTAGCCTATGCACTAGTGAGTGGTGGTGTAGGTCCGTATTCGTTTAATTGGTCAACGAACTTAAGTCAGGGTGCCGGGTCTTCTTCTACACTCAGGCAATACAATAATGTTCAGCAAATTCAGAATGGCCTACAAGCTTCCTCGTTTATTTCCGGCGACAGTATCGGACTGGATAGTATAGGTGCCGGTTTCTATATACTGAATGTGACAGATGCGAATGGATGTATTGCGTCTGGATCGATCGTTGTTACAGATCCACAGAACCCTTGTCTGGTTACGTTGAATCTCCGGTTATTTATTGAAGGATTTTATCAGGGAAACGAATCAATGGCCGGCATATTAAACAGTACATCGACTGATTCGGTCATGATTCATCTTGCCGATACTACGGCTCCTTATACAATCCAATATACTGCAACCGGTATTGTCGATGTTAATGGGTACGTGTCGTTGGTTTATCCTGCTCCTGTGTGGAATAAATCATGGTATGTGGTGATTAACCACCGGAACAGTATTGAGACGTGGAGTAAAGTGCCTTTGTGGATTGGGGGTGGCGTTGTTCAACAGGATTTCACAGATAACAGTTCATCATTTGCTCCATCTCCTGCTACTTCCGTATCTCCGCGACGAGATTATTCTATTCAGGAATAACGCCGTTCTGTGTTATGAGAAAAGGTGAGGTGCTCGTCCGGTTGATTCAGGGAGAAAGCAGAAAGGTGTTGATCAAAGTAAACTTCCGGGATCCAGATCACGAATTTTCACCGCAGGCACTCCTGCAACCACCGTATATGGTAAGACATCTTTTGTTACAACAGATCCTGCAGCGACAACACTGCATTTACCAATGGTGATATTGGGTAATATAGTAACATTCGCACCCAACCATACATCTTCTTCAATCCTGATGGCCCCCCTTACTGGTGGAAAAATCTTTACGAGTCTTGAATTGTTCGGATCCGAAGCGAGGATTAGCATCACTCGTGGACCAATGGATACCCGATCACCGATAAATAACTTGCACGACGAATCGGAGTTCATCGTGGATAAGCCTAACTCCGGCCCGATATATACATTTTTTCCGATGCTGAATCCAATACAGCGCAAGGCCCAGACACGAACACGGTTGTAAGGAAATCCGGAAGCAAGGCTGCGAAGAAATTTGATTTTCATTCGGCCTGACAGACTTCTTTTAGCATGTGCTGTACCGGTCATTTATCTTTTCAGGTATTTGTAAATTTTGAGTCCTGTTTCACCGACTTTCATCAGCAATGGATTGTGGATTTTTTCAAACCTGCCGAAATGTACTAATTCTCCACCAAATTTTGATTTGAATTCTCGTACACCATAATCCTGATCCGGTTTCCCGGCTCCTAAAAAGTCGAAATGTCCAAGGTGATTGTTGGCGCCATATTCAATAGCGGCCCAGGTGGCGAGTATGCTGGGATATTGTTCTTTGTATTCCTTGTCAAGTCCGGCTATATACCATTCGTAAATTGCTTTGCCGGGAAGTAGGGGCGACATAATTCCACCAATAATCTTTTCGCCGGATTTGATCAGCAGATATTGACCAAACCCTTGTTTACAGGTTTTTTGGAAGAATTCGTCAAAAAATACTTTTGGCGGGAGTGGCTTGTGAACTTTTTCTCTGTACGTCTTTTGGAGCAACAGGTAAAAATCATCAACGTCTTTCTGCGCAGTGGCGATGATAATTTCAGCCGACTGTAAACCTTTTTTTATCTGCCTCGATTTGCTTTTACTCATTTGTGAAAGCAGTTGTTCTGTGGTTAAGCCGGACGTTGGTACCTTGAAATTCAGATGTTCAAGAAATTTAAATCCACTTTTCTCAAAGGCAGGTTTTATTAGGCTGCAGTCAAATGTATTTCGAATTTGCGAATAGATAGCCCGTTTTTTTGTGAAATCGTTATAGGCTGCAAGCAGCTTTTCTGCATCGCTTACCGACGATACCAAAGGCCCGCCCCAAATGATGGATCGGGAGGTTAACGGACCATAAAATGCATTTTCTTTCTGAATAACACTGACTAAAATCCCTCTCACTTTGTTTTGCTCAATTATCCCGAACACAGAGGGATGATATCCCGGCACTGACTGAAATAACTCAAATGCTTGTGGTAATTGGAAGAAATTTCCATCCGGATGAGTTAAGACGAAAGATTCCCATCCGGCTTCTTTCAGCCGATCAGGATCATTCGATATAATCATCTCTGTTGCCATATATCTTAGTCCATATGCGGACTTTGTACGTAGAACTTTTTCTTGATAAAGTTTTTAATGTTTTGTAGAAAAAGCTCTTTTATCCAGGGCTGAATATCATTGTGCCATCTCTGTGGATGCGTAGTGATCATCATTTTTTCTGGAAGCTTACCGGCTTTTAGTTCCCGCAGGATGTCATCCGTACTATGGAAGCGATAACTGTTTTGAAAAGCGTTTTTTACTTTGTCACGAACGCTGACACGATTTCCATCCCAGCGTCTTCCGGTATCAGTAATATATAATGTCGTGTTAAAGTCGGTGTCAAAGTAGGGTTCTCCAATTATTCCATAGTCTTTATACTTGATTTCTTTCCAGATCATGCGGTTATCCCAGATTGACGTCGGACTTCCATGCATGCAGATGGTCTTTACGGGATAAAAAGTCCTGAAATAGTTCAGGTTTTTTTCAAATAACTTTACTGCTTTTTTAAAATTACCATTTGCCAGAGAGAGGTCTTCATAATGAAATCCAATTTCGTGTCCCAACGCAGCGATCGCTTTTATAATTTCCGGGTCATTACTTTCTTCAACTATTCTGAAGTAATAGGTAGCTCTGACGTTTAGCGCATTTTCGATTTCTGCTTTTTTCAGACTTTGGCTGGGTAAATCATCTACATCATGACGGAGAATAACATATTTTGAAGGAAGTTCTTGCTGAAAGAGATCCTCATACGCTATAAGTGAATAACCGTATCCGATCAGTCTTTCGAGCAGTTCACGATATTTATGTAAGGTGAAGTCGCGGGCCATTAACGAAAGTTATTAATTATATCGGGGTTCTTCTCAATCTCTGATACGCTGGCTGGATAGTTCTCAAAGAACCAGATAAAGAAGGCGCTTGGATTGATTGTTTCTTTAAGCATACGTTCTCTTTTTTTAAGCCAATTGGATTTTAGCTCCGGAGTGTTTACTAACGTGCTGATTGTTTCTATCAGCCGATCAGGTTGACTGGTTGGTACGCCAAATGTAAGTTCATATTTGTGCTCCAACTCTTCCAGATATCCAAGTTTCCCGACAAAATCATTGAATCGCACAGATGGAGTACCCAGGACCGCAGCTTCGGCTGTCATGGTTTGACTATCGCCAATGTATAAATCAGCATAGTATAAAACGTCAAGTATATCGGAAGCTTTGACGTTCACTCTGTATTTTTCAAGGTCCGGTGGTAGTGGTCTTTCTGAGCTCAGATGAATTTTTCCGTGCGGCGCAAGTGTTTCGACAATTTTATGTGCGAGTTTATCTGTTATGCCTGACACATTATCATCGTGCCATGCTGTTAGTTTAGCGAAACGAATAAAAAAGTTCATCCGGCCTTCTTCAAAGAGATCCTTGATTTTGCTTTTATCCGGAGTGAAGTAGGAGGGATGCAGATAGGCTAATTCCTGATTTGCGTTGTATTTTATTGTTTTTTTATGACGATCCCATTGAGCTGCACTACAGGAAACCGGACATAACTGGTGACTTAGAAAAGGGACGAAAATTTTACTGTAAACCGGGAAGATGTATAGGTCATCTTCAAATACAGAAATTGATTTCACACCCAATAGTTTTCCGAATGGAGCAAATTCCGCGGATGTTGATATGAATAAATCAGGTTTAAAGTTCCTGACTATTTTCCAATGTTCTTTTGTTCGTTGTAAAAAGGATAGAGCAATTCCGGCTTTGGAATCTTTACGTTCCTTTTCAGCGATATTGACAAAGGGGATATTACTCTCTTCAAGAAGTTTACGTAATACATCTTTCGTTTTTATCGTTACCATCACTTCGTGTCCGCGATCTTTGAGCGCGCGCATGGTGTGCTTGAAAAGATGAAAGTGTGCCGGATGAGCCAGGTAGAACAGATAGCGCATGATCAGAAAGTATAAGGGTAAAGTGCACTTAAACCAGCCAGCATCCACGCATCTGACCAACGCATGAAGTCGGTTTTTTCGATATGCGTCTTGTATTTTCGGAAGTAGAAATTTCCTTTTTCGCTTTGCATATGATCATGCATCCAGACAGCGACAGTTTTTGCCAGATCTGTTTGATTGAATCGAATGAGTGTCAGCAACGTTTGACCGGCGGCTGTACAATCAGCAGGATACGGTTCGTTGTTGTAGAATTTTGGCTGACCTGTGTTGGTGATGAAGTTGGACGTATAATACTTTATGCCATTATTCAGTGCTGGCAGATATTGATGATCGTTGCTGATTCTTATGTAAGATTCAAGGCAGTCAAGAATGTAACCTGTATGGTAGTTGTCGACCCATTTTCCTGTGTTTCTCTTTGAGTAAACCCATGATCCTTCAGGAGTCTGATGTTTCATCACCCATTTTACCGCACCTTCGGCTGCGTTAAGATAAGTTCCATCTTTATTTACCAGGTAGGCCTGACTTAGCAATCGCACCCCTTTCATACTGGCATTAAAAACCATTTCTTTGTCAAATGGGGAGTAGGAAAAGCAAAAACTGCCATCGGAATCATTTTGTCTGTTCAGGTCATTCATCACGAAAGCTGCTGTTGAACCAAGAAGTTTAGCAGCATGATCGGATTGCATCTTTTCCCAGGCTTCAAAAAGACCATTGGCGATGATGCCGGTAGCTACAATCGTAGGTTGATAGGCCGGTATGGTGGCGTATCTCGCTTCCCATGGGAAATCATATCCCCAGCAAGCTCCATGAAATCCGCTGGGTATAAGTGATTCGAGCGTTTTAATCAGTTCAGATGCTTTGGTCCTGTATTCCTCTTTTTTGGTGGCCGCATATAAAGTAGCGTATGATTGCACAGCAAGTCCGAGAGTAACAGGATTTAATCTTTTTTTTATTCCCAACAATGGTCGCAGGTTGACTCTTGAACGTTTGATGATTTGTTGACTGTAAAAACGAATCTTATGAGAAGAGGATAGTAAAGGAAGATTGAATAATGGTGATGTTAATCCATCGTATGGATCATACCCCATATATTCCTCCTTTTCCATATGTTTCAGCAGGCGAAAGAGAGATGCTTGTATTAGTTCGTCTGCCCGGTTCATCAGGTACTTTCTTTTTTTTCTCCTGCCGATAGAACGGATTCTATCGCTTTAAAGGTGAACAGTGTTGTGTTGTAAATTTCTTCGAATGGAATAGGGCATTGAAGTCCTTTATTGATCGCGTGAATAAAAGCGTCAAC
>JBIIHN010000040.1:0-8447 GCA_044235745.1 Bacteroidia bacterium | reverse complement strand
GAGTTCGAAGCGAAAACGCCGTATTATTATTCCACTTTTGAAACCGAAAACGAATCTATCCCAACTGATAAGAAAAAAGTAATCATCCTCGGATCCGGACCCAACAGAATCGGGCAGGGGATCGAATTTGATTATAGCTGCGTTCATGGTGTTTTGGCAGCAAAGGAATGCGGCTACGAAACGATCATGATCAACTGCAATCCCGAAACCGTCTCTACTGATTTCGATATCGCGGATAAACTCTATTTTGAACCGGTTTTTTGGGAGCATATCTACGACATCATCCAGCATGAAAAGCCGGTAGGTGTTATTGTTCAGTTAGGAGGACAAACAGCACTCAAGCTGGCAGAGAAGCTGGATAAATACGGTATTCAGATCATCGGAACCAGCTTCGCCTCACTCGATCTTGCGGAAGATCGCGGCTCGTTTTCAACTTTATTGAGAGACCTGGGTATACCTTACCCTAAGTTCGGTGTGATCGAAGATGCCGATCAGGCGGTAGAACTGTCCAAAGAACTGGGGTTCCCGTTGCTGGTACGTCCTTCCTATGTACTCGGCGGACAAAGTATGAAGATTGTCATCAATGAACAGGAGCTCGAAACGCATGTGGTGAATATTCTGAAAGATATTCCCGGCAATAAAGTGTTGCTGGATCATTTCCTCGACAAGGCGATTGAAGCGGAAGCCGATGCTATTTGCGACGGAGAAGAAGCCTACATCATCGGCATCATGGAACATATTGAACCGGCCGGCATACACAGCGGTGATTCCAATGCGGTTTTACCGCCCTTCGATCTCAGTGAAAATGTAATCAGGCAGATTGAAGATATCACTAAGAAAATTGCCAAAGCGATGAAGGTAAAAGGACTGATCAATATTCAGTTCGCCATTAAAAACGAAGTGGTGTATGTGATTGAAGCCAATCCCCGCGCCAGTCGTACGGTTCCCTTCATTGCTAAAGCCTATGACGAGCCTTACGTGAACTATGCTACCAAGGTGATGCTCGGCGAAAAGAAGGTAAAGGACTTCCGCTTCCAGCCTCGTCAGGAAGGATATGCCATCAAGGTTCCGGTGTTTTCATTTGAGAAGTTCAGAGATGTAAACAAGGAGCTGGGGCCTGAGATGAAATCAACAGGTGAGGCCATCTATTTTATTGATGATCTGGAGGATGATTTCTTCCAACAGGTATATGCGGAGCGTAACCTCTACCTCAGCCGTTAAAATAAACACTCGAAATAAACGACTTAATCCATCAGATGTCGGACTTCCTGCTTGTATTCATTGTGGTGATTTTATTATTCGGATTCTTCCGGAGGTTTATTTTCTTTTTCTTCATGGGAGCCCTTTCGAAGCTTCTGTTCCGCCAGATGACGAAAATGCAACAGCGCCAGGCCGACTTCCTCCGCCAACAGCAGCAGCAGTCACAACAGCAACAGGGACGGGTAAACATTGATCCGGGCCCATCTGCCCCCCGCCGCACCTTCAGAGATGACAACAGTGAGTATGTTGATTATGAAGAAGTGAAGGATTAAGAAGATCGCCGGAGGAAAGGAGTTTTGTTATTTAAGCGTTAAAGAAGGTTTTTCTCCTGTAAACTTCTTATTTTCATCCACCCGAAAATAACGCTATGAAATCTTCCCTGTTGAAGCAATTACAGCCACATCTCATCGCCATTGGCGTCTTCCTGCTGATTACATTTTTGTATTTCTCACCTGCCTTTAGCGGAAAGGCGCTCGAACAACATGATATTGCCCAATGGCTGGGTAATGCGAAAGAGATCACCGATTACCGGGAAGCTACCGGCATCGAGCCGCTGTGGACCAGTGCCATGTTCAGTGGAATGCCCGCGTATCATATCTCTGTTCTCTATCCTTCCAACCTGATCCGGTATGTTAGTGATTTAAGTATGTTATGGTTGCCATCGCCGGCCAACCTCCTGTTTCTTGGGCTGATCAGTTTCTATATACTGATGATCAGCCTGAGGGCCGACTACCGGATTGGCATAGCCGGAGCGATTGCTTATGCATTTTGTTCATTTAACTTTGTTTCTATCACCGCCGGTCACAATACAAAAGTACAGGCGATCATGCTCATTCCTATGATTCTTGCCGGCGTGATCATGGCCTATCGTTCAAAATGGCTGTTGGGTGCTGCCATCACCTGTATCGCTTTGTCTATTCAGATTTATGCCAATCACCTGCAGATTACCTATTATCTGGCCATCACTATCGGACTACTGGTAATTTTCGAAGCTATCCGTGCTATTCAGGAAAAGCATCTGCCGCAATTCATTCGTACCAGTATTGCGCTGGCTGTTGCTGCCGGGATTGCGGTGCTGCCGAATATTACCAATCTGCTGCTCACCGTTGAATATGGGAAGTATTCCACCCGTGGGCAGTCAGAGCTGACAGAGAAGAAAATAAGTTCCGGTCTGGATATGGACTATGCGCTCGACTGGAGTTACGGTAAAATGGAAACCATGACTTTGTTGATTGCTGATTTTGCCGGAGGCTCATCATCGTATGCGTTGGATAAAAAGTCAGAAACATATAAGGCTATTGCGCAGAACGCGGGTGATGCACAGGCACGGTCATTTACACAATCCGCGCCCTTGTACTGGGGTGATCAACCGATGACTTCCGGGCCGGTGTATAATGGGGCGATTCCGTTTTTTCTCTTTATCCTCGGTTTATTCCTGATAGGAGGCACGATGCGCTGGTGGATTATCACAGCGGCAGTATTATTTATCATGTTGAGTTGGGGTAAAAATTTTATGCCGCTGACAGAGCTGCTGTTTAATAATTTCCCCGGTTACAATAAATTCCGTTCGGTAGCGATGGCGCTGGTCATCACTTCCTTTATGATTCCGTTTGCGGGAATGTTGGGTCTGATGAAATTTACAGACGGAAGTATTGACAAAGCCCGGTTAAAGAAAGCGCTGATGAACTCCTTTTACATCAGTGGAGGACTTACGTTGTTGTTTGTGTTGCTGCCGGGTATCTTCTGCGATTTCGAAGGTCCAGCCGACGAACAGTTGAAACAATACGACTGGTTGCTTGCGGCTTTCAAACAGGATCGTGAGTCGGTGCTTCGTACGGATGCGTTTAAGTCCTTTTTCTTCATTGCAATCGCTTTTGGAATGTTATATGCATGGTTGAATGAAAAGATAAAAGCGTCGGTTGTTTTTCCTGTTTTCGCATTGCTGATTCTTGCAGATATGTGGATGGTAGACAAACGCTATCTCAACAACGATCAGTTTGTATCGAAATCAAAGGCAGAGGCACCTTTCCAGATGACGGCTGCAGATCAGCAGATCAAGCAGGATAACAGCTATTATCGGGTGATGAATACATCAGTGAGTACGTTTAATGATGCCAGCACTTCTTATTTCCATCGTTCAATAGGAGGATATCACGGAGCCAAACTAAAGCGTTATCAGGAGTTGGTAGAATATCAGATCAGCAAAGGCAATATGAATGTACTGAACATGCTGAACACAAAATATTTTATCGTACGTAATCCACAGGATCAATCTCCGATGGTGCAGGTGAATCCCGGCGCACTCGGACCGGCATGGATAGTTCCTGACTGGAAGATGGTCGCGAACGCAGACGAAGAAATGAAGGCGATGGATAGTCTGAACACACGCGACATGGCGGTAATAGATCAGCGATTTGCAAATGATATCAAAGATGCGGTGAAGGGTGCAGATAGTACAGCAACGGTAAAGCTGGTGATGAAAGATGGAAAAGTTGCGCCGAATTATCTTGAGTACGAAGTGAACGGCACTAAAAATAATCTGGTGGTCTTCTCTGAAATCCATTATCCGGAAGGATGGAACGCGTATCTGGATGGGAAGCCGGTTACCTATGCACGCGCGAACTATGTACTGCGTGCCATGGCTGTTCCTGCCGGGAAACATAAAGTGGAATTCAAATTCGAACCGGAAACATATGCAAAAGGTGAGCGCATCGCATTGGCGGGATCTTTTGCAGTTTTATTATTATTTGCCGGCGCGGTAGTTGCGGATACCCGGAAGAAAAAAGCTTAAAATGTCACGCCTGAAGGTACTGGTGATCACCTATTACTGGCCACCCAGTGGAGGAGCAGGCGTACAGCGTGCATTGAAGTTTGTCCGGTATTTTCCGGAGTTTGGGATAGAGCCAATCGTGCTGACAGTAGATCCGGGAAAAGCTTCTTATCCTGTGTTGGATGAAACGTTGTCGAAAGATATTCCTTCCGGTGTTCGGGTGGTAACGACAGATTCATTTGAACCGTTGAATATCCTCTCGTCGATGATGGGAAAGAAGAATGTGCCGTATGGAGGATTTGCGAATGCGAATAAAGAGTCCAAGACCCAAAAGATATTGCGGTGGATACGTGGGAATTTTTTTATTCCTGATGCCAGAGTCGGCTGGGTAAAGTATGCCACCAAGGCAGCCATCCGGCTGATTGAAGCTGAAAAAATCACACATGTATTGATTTCTTCTCCTCCTCATTCTTCACAGCTGATCGGTTTGCTATTGAAAAAGCATTTCCCTCACCTGAAATGGATAGCTGATATGCGGGATCCCTGGACGGACATATATTATTACAAGGATTTACTGCATACCTCCATTGCGGCAGGAAAAGATGCCCGCATGGAAAAGCAGGTGCTGGAAAATGCTGATGAGATCATCGTCGTCAGCGACGCAATCCGCCGATCTTTCGCAGCGAAATCAGAGAGGATCAATCCTGCAAAAATTCATGTCATCCCCAATGGTTATGACGAAGCCGATTTTCCGGATGGGATTCTTCCTGCTTCCGATGCCTTTACGATTTCATATGTCGGCACGATGGCGGATACCTATCGGCCGGAGGTGTTCTTTCGAGTCTTGAGTAAGATAATTAAGTCGAACCCTAAAAAGAAATTGCGGTTTCAATTTGTAGGAAATGCACCGTGGACATTGAAGAAGCTGACAGAGGAATATGGCATAGATTCGAATTGTGAATGGAGCGGACATGTTACCCATCAGGAGGCCATCCGTTACATGCAGCAAGCCCATGTCTTGTTATTGATTATTCCTGATGCTCCGGGAGCCGAAGGGATACTCACCGGGAAGTTATTTGAGTACATCGGTGCCGGCAGGCCGATCTTAGGTATTGGACCTGTAAACGGTGACGCAGCGAAAATCCTGCGTGAATGTAATGTCGGTGAGATGTTTGAGCGGGAGGATGAAGTGCAAATCGGCCATTGGTTAAATGCAACACTTCAATCGTCTGTGTCGTCAAACTCCGAAGAGCGAAAGAAATATACACGCAAGAATTTAACTAAAACAATCAGACAGGTAATAGCAGGATAAACGATGTGTGGAATAGCAGGATATCTTGATAGCAGACTCGCGGATGGCGATCGTTCATCACTGTTGGAATCTATGCTGGAGGCGATAGCACATCGCGGACCGGATGCCAGAGGAAAGTGGATAGATGGTCCGCTTGCACTCGGACAAAACAGGTTGTCGATTATTGATCTGAGTGCTGACGGGAATCAACCGATGTTCAGAGATGATCTGGTAATTGTTTACAATGGTGAGGTATATAATTACAAAGAGATCCGCGCAACGCTGGAGCAGAAGGGAGCGCGATTCCAAACCCAATCAGATACGGAAGTAATTCTTGCAGCATACCAGCATTACGGTGAAAAATGTGTAGAACATTTTATCGGAATGTGGGCATTTGCAATCTGGAATAAATCAACCGGTAAATTATTCTGTTCAAGAGATCGTTTTGGCATCAAACCATTTTTCTACATCGCGGAAGGCGATCGGTTTTATTTCGGATCCGAGTATAAAGCATTGTTTCCTTCACCACTTTTTAAAAAAGAAATCAATCACCGACAGGTTTACAGAGGGCTACAGTTGGGGTGGAATGCCTACCATGACGAAACATATTATTCGTGTTTAAAAGCACTGCCTGCAGCGCACAATTTGATTATTGAACCGGGAAAGACGACACGTGTTGAAAGATATTGGGATGTTAACACAGCGGCTCAAACTCTAACAAAGCCCGAAGAAGCAGTCGCGCATTTCCGGCAGCTCTTTGAAGAAAGTATGTCATTACATATGCGCAGTGATGTGGAAGTTGGAGGCTGCTTAAGCGGAGGCTTAGACTCATCTGCCATCGCATCTATCATCGGACGCGATTATACCGGATCAGATTTTAAGACCTTCACGGTGTATTATGAAGGTGCAGATGCGGTAGATGAACGTCCGTGGGTAGGAGAGGTTTTAAAGAAATATCCCCGTCTTGAACCTTATTACTTTACTCCCTCCGACGATGATATCCGAATTTCATTTGCGCATGCCATCCATCATGCCGATGTTCCGCTGGCGGGATCGTCACCCATCTCACAGTACTTTGTAATGAAGCTGGCGGCTTCGAAAGGTATCAAGGTGGTACTCGACGGACAGGGTTCTGATGAAATGCTCGGAGGCTATATGCACTCGTTTTACAGGCTGATCGGAGGTGCATTTAAGAAAGGGCAAATCGGGAAGATGATCAGTGAATCCGGTGCTCATGCGGTGATGCAGGATTTTGGCCTGAAAAAGCGAATGGATGTTTTAATGAAGAGTATGCTGGCCGGTGTAAAAAGCGAACAACAACTTTACGAATTCGAATATTTCAGGTACCTGCCATTTCTCGCTACGGATAATGGGGTTCCATTTGAACTGCCGGATAAAAAAGGATCACGGCTCAATCAGTTTCTCTATCATCTGACCTTTGCAACCAGCTTACCCACCTTGCTGCAGTTTGAAGACCGGAATTCAATGGCGTTTTCTATTGAATCGAGGGTGCCTTTTCTGAATCATAAAATTGCAGAGTTCGTATTTTCTTTGGGTGACGAACATAAAATTCAGCGTGGGGTAACAAAAAAGATCTTACGCGAAGCGATGAAAGGTATTATGCCGGATGCGATCGTTCACCGAAAGGATAAGAAAGGCTTCGTCACCCCGGGAGAGGTAAAGTGGTTACGTGGGCCACTGAAGCATTTGCTGGATCAGAATTTCGATGATATTGATTTTATCAGGAAAAGAGAGGCCACACATCTCATCAGTAATTTTAAGAAAGGCGATAACCGCTATGCGCAATTGGTATGGCGACTGGTAGTCCTGAATTGGTGGATAAAGAACTCCGTGTGATACATGCCGGATATTGTTAGCGTTGTCGCCCTCTCTACGCTCCCGGTCTTTCCTGTATTATTCGTAATTTCGGGGCAAATAATACCCTGTTATGGCTAATGAATTGAAGAACAGCAAGATACTTGTTATAGGCGGTGCCGGTTTTATAGGATCTGCAGTGGTTCGACGTCTTCTCTCGGAAGATGTGAAGGAAGTGATCATCTATGATAATTTCGTGAGAGGTAAAATGAGCAATATCGCTGATGTAATGACCGACCCGCGGGTAAGAATTTTTGAAGTTGGCGGTGACATCCGCGATATTGATATTTTGAATGATGCCATGAATGGGGTTGATTACGTATTTCACCTGGCAGCGATGTGGCTGCTGCATTGCAAAGACTATCCGAGAACAGCTTTCGAAGTGAACATTGCGGGAACGTTCAATGTGCTGGAAGCTTGTGTGAAGAATAATGTGAAGAAGCTGGTCTACTCATCTTCGGCTTCTGTGTATGGAGATGCACTAACGGTACCCATGACCGAAGATCATCCGTTTAACAATAAGAACTTCTACGGAGCCACCAAGATAGCCGGTGAAGCCATGTGTACTGCTTACAATGACCGTTATAATCTGCCTATTGTGGGCTTACGCTATATGAATGTTTATGGTCCCGGACAGGATCAGCACGCCGCTTACACGGGTGTTATTCCCATCATGTTGAATAAAATTGATGTGAATGAAGCTCCATTGATTAACGGCGATGGTACTCAGGCATATGACTTTATCTACGTGGATGATGTAGCAGAGTGCAATATTCAGGCGCTGAAGTCGGATGTTCATCTGGGCTTTTACAATGTTGGTACCGGTATTCAGACCACGATCCGCGAACTGTGTGATTTGATTTTGAAATTGAAAAACTCCGGCCTTAAGGTGCAGTTTAAACCTTATGCTCCGGATGATGCCCGTCAATTTGTGAAGAACAGAATTGCTGCCGTAGATAAAGCTGTTTCAGAAATCGGGTTTAGCTACAAGTATTCTCTTCAGGAGGGGCTGTTGAAGTTAATCGATTGGAGAAATACATCCTCTAAATAATCAATAAGGGATTATCCAATGTGCGGTATCTGCGGTTTCGCAAGTAAGGTTGATCGTCCTGCCGAAGTGTCGGTGTTGAAGGACATGATCGCTGCTATCCGCCACCGTGGACCTGATGCAGAGGGTGTTTATACTTCCGGTAAGTTTGGATTCGGACATGCCCGTTTGTCGATACTTGATTTATCTGCTGCGGCCAATCA
>JBIIHN010000416.1:0-2500 GCA_044235745.1 Bacteroidia bacterium | reverse complement strand
GGTATCAGTAAATCCGTAGGTATTTCCTGGACCTTCATACGCTTCTATTCTGTAACAGAACTGTCCCGAATAGGTGGGGTATTTGTATAGATCAGCGACATTATCGTCATAATCTACAGTACCATTGTTAACTACGGCAATTGGCGTCGGACTCCATACTCCGTCCACACTACGGAAGAGTGAATAGTTGCTCACATTACCGAGCCATTCTTCATAGATGTTCCATTTCATCTTGTTTACCAGATTAAAGTCTGGTTGTCCGGTTAAGAGAATGGTTCGACCAACATTACTGATGAGAACCTCGTTCCCGCAAGAATCGATAGTGATGACACGATAGTAATAGCTGTATTGATCGGTTCGGGCACTGAAGTCGTTGAAGGTAATGATTGGTTGACCAGTATAACTTACGGCACCAATGGTAGTGAAGGGCCCTACTTTGTCGAATGCGCGCTGGAGCTTGTACCGCGATACATCCGGATTGTCGGCGGTGTCAACCAGACATTCAATTACAACCCTGCGAAGATCAATTACTGTTGCTTTTTTCAGATAGCTGAATGTGGGAAGCGTAAGCAGATTGGCAATTTCACACGCAATGTTAGATGATGCAGTTCTTGAGGTCACATTGCCTTGCGCTTGTACATAGTAACAATACTCTGAACCATTGTTTAAAGTCAGGTGACTGTAGGTTACATTATTACCTGGCACTGATGCGAGATAACTGAATGGTCCTCCGTTTTCACTGACGTAAATGTTATACTGATTAACACCGCTTACCATATTGATGTAAGGGTTCCAGCGAAGATCAATTGCACTGCGGCAGACATCCAGTTTTGCCGTAATGAATAATGTATTGTGACTGATACCGATGTTGCTGACATTTCCGCAACTATCATACGCTGCTATACTGTAGCGCTGTGGAGCGAACTCAGCTGCAGGGTTATTGTCAAGGAAGTAAGATGCATTAATTCCACTGGCAGCTCCGATGGAATCCCATGAAGCACCATTGAATTGATACAGGATGTAACCAACAACGTCTCCCGATGGACTGGGCAGCCAGCTGATACTTACCTGCGATGGATTCTGTGGGTCAAGACTTACGGTATCCAGTAAGGCAACATCAGGGCGGGTTACATCGCGGAAGAGATCACCGTCAATCGATGAACGACTGATACAACCAATGGCATCGCCTGTTTCTACACGATAATTTATAACGGCCTGACATACATTGATGGTGTCAAACCATTGATAAACCGGTGCGGTGGTTGTTCCTATCTGACTCCAAACGCCAGCCGGATATTCTTTATATACCGCATAGTTCTGAGTGGCGGTCGCAAGCTCCGGATTATGGATAGGATTCCAGGTAATGATCGCTACGCCGTTATTGTTGAGTACATCAGTTTTGATGGTCTGTAGGGTATCAGAACCGGGTGATGTCTCTCCGCCGCAACTTGTTTGCGTCGTCATATAATAAGAGTACGATGCGCCCTGTGCATTCACCGTGTTATCAGTGAATGTGGCTGTGGAATAGTTAGTAATGGTGTTGATCAGTGTGTAAGGACCTCCCGGAGCTGTTGCACGATAAATTTTGTAGTTGGCAAATCCTTGTCCGGTATCTGTAGGCACCACCCAACTGAGATCAACGTTTCCATTTACCTGAACAGATACACAACGGGTAGATGGTGGATCAGGAACAGTATGGTCAACAAAGATCTCTCCATCTACATTCGACATGGAGGTACATCCTTGTGCATCACCGGTACTTACACGGTAATTTACGGAATCAATACATAATACCAGTGGCTCTGACCAGGTAGTAGTGCTGACTGTTGCTGCATTTACCCAGTTTCCTGAACCGCCCGGATATTCACGTTCGATCAGGTAAGATCCGCTGGCTGTTGGCAGTAACGGATTGCTGACGGCATTCCAGTTGAGCGTAGCTGTAGTAGTATTACCTCCGGATACAACCAGATAAATTGTTCTGAGCGTGTTGCCAATAGCCGAACCTCCGATAGCAGATGGATCTGTTTGTCCGGTGCAGCCTGATTTCGTTTGTAAGTAATAACTGATAGATCCGGCATTACCATTTGCAGTCGCGTCGAGATATCCGGTGATGGTGTTGTTTTCAATCGAGTCGATCAGCACAAAACCGGTGCCTGTATTTCTCCAGATGTTGAATTGATTGAAATCAGTCCATGTTGACGGAGTTGGATTTACCCATGTCAATTGTACTTGTCCGTTGGGAAGTACACTTGCACATCGTAATTCCGGATGATCGATCACATTTCCAATATAGGTGAAGGTGTTCGTGTCAATGTTGGAGAAACTTGTACAACCACTTGCATCTGCAATCGATATCTGATGGCGAAGAGTTGTGTCGCAGTCAGTGATGGCTTCGGTAGCAGTGAGTGCTGCGGTAGAGTTGATCACCGTGAGCGTGTTTCCGGTAGGATAGCTCGACCAAACATCATATCCGGTAGCGGCAGAAGTAGCCTGCGCCGGC
>JBIIHN010000415.1:0-2513 GCA_044235745.1 Bacteroidia bacterium | reverse complement strand
TTTTCATTTCCGCATCCTGCCGGCGGCTTTCCAGTATTTTCCGTGCTCCCTCCAGTGTATACCCTTGTTCCTTCACAAGATGATAAATCAGCTTCAGGTTGTCCAGATCAGTTTTGGTGAAAAGCCGGTTGCCTTTTTTGTTTTTATGTGGCTTGAGAATTTCAAACTCTTTTTCCCAGAACCGAATGAGTGAGGCGTTCACTCCGAAAATCTCCGCTACCTCTCCGATCGGGTAATAGAGTTTTTCAGGTGCCTGGTCGTAATCGGGTAGGGGAGGCATGGTCGGGTAAATTAGTCGAACGACTGGTTAGACTGCGATGCCTGCTCTCGGATTTTATCATATTCTTCCGCAGTAAGATCGTTGAAGAAAAAGTTGATCGGGTCGATTTTCTTGCCGTTTTTAATCACTTCATAGTGTACGTGAGGACCGGTAGATGATCCGGTGCTGCCTACGTATCCGATCACATCGCCGCGTTTGATTTTTTGGCCGGGCCGTACTGCAAAGCGACTCATGTGTGCATATAAGGTGCTGTAACCGAATCCATGGTTGATGATCACATTATTCCCATATCCTCGACCGTTATACTCAACTTTTGCGACTGTTCCATTACCGGTTGCATAGATCTCTGTCCCGATGGGTGCTGTGAAATCAATGCCTTCGTGCATCATGGAGGTCTTGTAAATCGGGTGAATCCTGTAGCCGTAACCGGACGCCAGTCGCGCGATGGATTTTTTCGTGATCGGCTGAATGGCAGGTATCGACGCGAGCAGTTCTGCCTTCTTTTTTACCAGCTCAAATACTTCATCGTACGACTTACTCTGGATGTATAATCTGCGGTAGAGTTTATCCATTGTCCGGGCCGTATTCACCATCAGCTCGGAATTATCATAGCCTTCCATCTCCTTGTAACGATTCACGCCTCCAAAACCCGCCTCCCGTACTTCAGAAGGAATGGGCTCGGCTTCAAAAATCACCCGATACACCTGATCATCCCGGTGCTGGAGGTCTTCCAGTACTGCGGAAGCCAACTCCATCCGTTGCTGGAGAATCTCGTACTGAACCGTCATTTCTTCCAGTTCGCGCTTGAGCTGCTTCTCTTTCGGAGAGTCCAGAAAATTGTACGCCAGCAGCAGTACAATTGAACCGAACACGGCAGCGGTTGACAACCAGCCTAATACACGAAACAGCCGTTTACGGAAGGTCACCACCACCCGCTCGAACTTCAGCGAATCAGTGTTGAAATAATACTTCGTCTTGGCCATGCCTTTTCGTTAAATTTGCGGTTCTCACAAAAATAACAGAATTCCCGTACTTCCATGAAGAGTGTTCTAACCTCCGCGCAAATCCGTCAGGCCTTCCTCGATTTCTTCCAGTCAAAAGGACATACCATCGTGCCTTCCGCACCCATCGTCGTCAAAAATGACCCGACCCTGATGTTTACCAATGCCGGTATGAACCAGTTTAAGGATATCATCCTCGGCAATGTGACTCCGTTCGCGACGAGAGTGGCCAATACTCAGAAATGTCTGCGCGTAAGCGGTAAGCACAACGACCTCGAAGAAGTGGGCGTGGATACCTACCACCATACGATGTTCGAGATGTTGGGCAACTGGTCCTTTGGTGATTATTTTAAAGAAGAAGCGATCGCCTGGGCATGGGAACTGCTCACGGAAGTGTACGAACTACCGAAGGATCGTCTCTATGTCACCGTTTTTGAAGGAGATGCGAAAGAGAAGCTGGCTTTCGATCAGGATGCGTACGATTTCTGGAAGAAGTGGATTGCGGAAGATCGTATCCTGCGCGGGAATAAAAAGGATAATTTCTGGGAGATGGGAGAGACCGGTCCCTGTGGACCCTGTTCTGAAATTCACATCGATTTGCGTAGCGAAGAAGAACGGAAGAAAGTGGATGGTAAATCGCTGGTGAATGAAAGTCATCCCCAGGTGATCGAAATCTGGAACAACGTATTCATGGAGTTCAACCGTAAGGCCGATGGTTCGCTCGAACCGCTGCCTGCGAAACACGTGGATACAGGCATGGGCTTCGAACGTCTCTGCATGGCGATGCAGGCGAAAACATCGAACTATGATACCGATGTGTTCATGCCGACCATTCGTTTTATTGAAGAAGTATCCGGCATCAAATACGGTACTAACGAGAAAACAGATATCGCGATGCGCGTGGTGGCCGATCATATCCGCGCCATCAGTTTTACCATCGCCGACGGACAATTACCCTCTAATAATAAAGCCGGATATGTGATCCGTCGTATTCTGCGTCGCGCGGTGAGATACTGTTTCACCTTCCTCAATATCAAGGAACCTTTCCTGTATAAACTTGTGGCTTTGATTGCCGACCAGTTCGCGAACGTATTCCCCGAACTAACAGCGCAGCAGGATTTTGTGGCGAGAGTGATCAACGAAGAAGAAGCATCCTTCCTGCGTACCCTCGATATGGGTATCCGAAAATTTGAAGCGTACAATGAAAATCCCATCGCCGGTGATTTCGCCTT
>JBIIHN010000414.1:0-2525 GCA_044235745.1 Bacteroidia bacterium | reverse complement strand
TGGCAACAAGATACATACAAAAGTGGGTGAACGGATTAAATTGTTGGGCAAATACTAACAAGGCTATTGTCAACAGCCTATTAATTAAGGCGAGACAAATTCGATCACGAACGATAAAACACCAGCCCATATCATTCACACCCGGCTAAAACGTTAATATTGCAAGGAGGAGTTATTGAATACTACTCCACCTTTGTACGATCGACAATTGGCTTACGGTAACAACAGACCTTCCATTTCCGGACTTATCCATTCTTTGAACCGGTTCAGAATATTTCTGACAGACCGGATCATCAGATATCGGCTCATTCTGATCATCAGCGGGATCATCTTAGCACTAGTAGCCTGTTCATTGATTTATTACGCCGATCGTTCAGTAGAGACCACTACCGCTCCTTATCTTTTTGATGATTTGAATAAAATTCCGCCGAATAAAGTTGGACTTGTATTGGGCACCAGCCGTTTTTTAACCAATGGTCAGCCCAATCCGTATTTCTCCTATCGCATACAAGCGGCCAAATCGCTCTATTTCTCCGGTAAAATTCAATACCTGCTGCTCAGCGGCGACAACCGGTTTTTCTCCTACAACGAACCTAGGGAGATGCGAAGAGAATTGATCCGGATGGGAATTCCCGACTCAGTGATCGTACTTGATTTTGCCGGATTCAGAACCTTTGATTCAGTTGTACGAGGGAATAAGGTGTTTAAACTTCAGCGGTTCACCATCATCTCACAACGCTTTCACAACGCACGCGCGCTGTACATTGCCCGGCACTTTGGAATAGAAGCAATCGGATTCAATGCCCAGGATCCGCCGGAAGACTTTACGCTTAAAGTACGGATCAGAGAGTACCTGGCGAGAGCAAAAATGATGCTTGACCTTTATATTCTGCGGCAGCAACCGTATTTTCTGGGAGATGAACGATTGCCGGAGGGTGCCTATACTGTAAATTAGTACGAACCGGCCCGTTTACGGATGAACCACTCCAGGGACAGGAAAATCATGAGCAAGGCAAAAACCCAGGGCTCTTTCAAAAGATCCTCCAGTTTCTTGTTCATATAGGAAACAGATTTCATCTGTTCATCGGCACGCACTGCTTTTATCAGCGCATCCATTTCACCCGGATAAAACAACTTACCGCCTGTCTTCGCTGCCAGTGACTTCAGCACACCATGATCAGCGATCGTAACCGCAGTCTCCACCTGTTGCGCACTTACGCTGAATTCGCCCGAACGGGTTAAAACCGTTGAACCCAGTTTAGTTTCCGCTTTGTATTTATAATTCCCCACGGGAAAGAGACCGGCCTCCAGATGATACGCATTCTCCGTTCTCGACATTACAAACGGAAACTCCTTGCCGGCACCATTTTTAATCACTACTCGTACTTCCGGTTCATTGATCAACTGATCCGATTGATTAAAAAGCTGCGCATCGAAAACTACCGGTTCATTCTCCTTGAAATTGCTCTTGACCGAAACCCTGAAGGGACTTCTGTTTTCCTTCACGGAAAGATACTGCACCATTCCATTGATCAGCTCATCCGTTAATCGATGTGTTCCTGTTTCACTGAACTCCGCCAGTTTCCATCTCCAGATCCCTTCACCCGCCAGCACGGCCCGCTTACGCCCGTTTTTATCGGAGAAAGAAAGCAAGGGCTGAGAAGTAGTGACCGATCCCACCTTCTGATAAAACAAAGGGTATATTCCTGTTGAAGGCTGAAAGACCCCGAACGGCGACTTCAGCGGAGGCCAGCCGGTTACCTCACTACGAAGCTCCGGTGAGATCGTAAACAAACTAAATCCCTCTGCCGGAATAGCCTGCACCTCGTTCAGTTGTCCATTGGATTGTGTAATCCGCACTCCTGCATCTGCCGCATTAAACGATTCAATCATGGTGTTGGCGCTCAGGATGAAACATACCGAAACACCGGCATCGTCCAGCTTCTTCAACAATTCCTTCGCATCAGCTCCGGCACCCGGGATACCATGTAAGATGACGAGATTAAAATCACTCACCCTACCCGAAAAATCACGCAGCATGGAAACACTGACCTCGTTATTGGGACTTTTCTCCAGTGTTTGGCGAATTGCAGAGATATCGGGGTTTGGCGCAGCGGCCAACAGCAGAATCTTCTCCTTCTGTTCAATAACCTCGATAAAAATATCCCGGACATTATTCGCCAGTGTTACCTCTCCATCAATTCCGCTTACGGAAATGCGGTAGTGATGAATACCTTTTGAAGTCGCTTCGGCCAGCACCGGAATCACCGTATGGAAGTTATTGCCGGTCACTTGAATGGTACGGGAGAATATTTGAACAGAATCCTGCTCTACTTTCAGAATGGTTTGTGCTCCGGAAGCCTGACGGCCATCGACGGAAATTTCTATCGGAAAGGCATTGCCCAAAAAGGCGAGACGGTTATGTTGAACTGAAGGAATATAAAGATCCCGACGCACAGTAGTATCGCCCAGGGCTATCGGAAAAACAGGAATCTTTACACCGGAGGGGCCATACGCAGGACTGG
>JBIIHN010000413.1:0-2532 GCA_044235745.1 Bacteroidia bacterium | reverse complement strand
TTTCGTACATCCCTTCTGTTAGTGATGATAAATCAAGATTTTCTATGATTACTATTTCCTCTTTCAGCAATAGCTGATGTACTTCTGTTAACTGACTTTCAACCGCGATGGTCATCCCATCTATTCCGCATAATTCGATTCCTGCCTTTATAAGATAATGTGCTGCGCCTTCATTTAATGCTCTATAAGGAGGCCGGTCGATAACTGTGTTGCGATCTTCACCAGGATGAATTGTCCGAAATAAAACACGTTTTGTTCCCGGAATAATCCGTTCCTCCAGCATCGCTGCTGTAATTTCAGTCGCACCCGAAAAATCAATTAATTGTACCGGGCCCATCATTTTGGAGATATCCAACCGGCTGATGTCTTTTCCTCCGGGGATAAAATGTAGTGGTGCATCAATATGTGTCGCGGTATGCAGTCCGAAACTGAGTTTGCTGAGCTGGAAGTGATCACCATTTTCATAACTGAAAATCCGGGTTAGTTCCGGAAAGGGATCCCCCGGCCAGACCGGTGTTTTCTCTGTCAGTGGTATCGTGATATCAATCAATCGTTCTTCTGCCATTATATGGATCAGTGCTGCTTTAAGAATCTGCAAAGTACAGGCTTTATTCCATCAAACCACCTCCGCGAGACAAGATTAAGAGTGCTGCAAACCTGATCTTACCCCCCCTAAATTTAGCAGGAATGGACTGCTGTATCAGCCTGAGATTCGGGCTTCCCGTATGTCAGGACTTTCTCATAATATATTATTGATAATTAAATTATTAAACAACTTCCGGCGTAAATAAATCAAGGCCTTGAACAGCCGGTTTATCATCGTTTATTGCTGTATTTGAAGGGTGTGCAATGCATAATTAATGGTATCATAGATATTCTTCTTCCCGGAAATAATCGGAAAAGTGTTGCTCGTTTAAAAATTCTTTCTATCTTTAATGATCCAAAAAAGTTCATAATTATGAAAAAACTTATCGCGTTGATGGCTATTGCTTCTGTAGCCTTTGTCTCCTGCAGCAAGGATGATAATAACGAAGCAAGTAACAATAATAATGGCGGCGGCGGTGGTGCACCAACGCTCACGGTTGACCGTATAATCCGTCCGTTATTTGTTGATTATACCGCTACCTGGTGTGGTCCTTGCGGCTCGTCGGGTGGTCCGGCATTCGACGGAACAATTGCTCAGGAAGGAACACTTCTTTGTCCGATGAAAGTGTAATCTACTTCATCAAATCCGGGCATGGGTCACCCTCTCTATACATCAATGACAAGTGCATTTGGTGTAACAGGTATTCCTGATTTCTGGGTAAACAATACTGCTGTCAGTACCAGCACAAACAGTGCACTCAGTAACGCAACAACTATTCAGAATGATACAACCAAGCTGATTGCCGGTGTTGCGCTTTCTAAATCGATTGATGGCGACAGTATGACTGTCATCACCAAATCACAATTCTTCAAATCACAAAGCACCGGTGATTATTATCTGGCAGTGTATGTTGTTGAAGACAACGTGATCGGCGGACAATTGGTAGGTTCTACACAGAATCCGAGCTACGATCACCGGAATGTTCTTCGCGCTTCCCCCAAAACAACATATTATGGTGAAACGCTGAACGCAAATACAGCAATTGCAGCTGATCAGGTGTTCGATAAAACATACAAGATTTATCTGAACCCTGCCTGGAACAAGAATAAACTTAAAGTAATTGCCACCATCTGGAAAAAAGCAACCAGTGGCCCTTATACCGCTGTAAATTCGAACATGGTGAAATAAACACCTTGTGATATATTGAAAGACCGGCTTGCTATCAGGCCGGTCTTTTTTTAATTATATTTTCATTGTACCGTGAGGAGTTTGATTAAGTAGAAAATTCTCATCTGAATTCCCATCAATCTGACGTATTAAAAACATTCTTCGACCAGCCATTTCTGATGGTCATTTGTATATAGAACTCTCTCGCTTCAGGTTATACTTGCATTTTCCCATTACCACTATGTTATGATTCCAGGATATTTCTTGCACCAATGGTGTAAGTTTTATATTCCATGCCTCTTAACAAAAATCATTTCCTGAGCCAACAACTTTTCATCATCGGTATTTTCGCTGTTGTGTTGAACGCCTGGGCGGTGGTGAGTTACAGGAAAAGGAGTTAAGGTTGCCAATTTCAAATCCTAAAAACTGTTTGGAGCATAAAGAAAAACACTATAAAATTCACTGTTCGTATTTATCCATCCTGCAATACAACCATAAACAATATCATTTACACAGACTTTAATATTATAAAGAGTGAAGGAACATCAGCACATGACATTGTCATAAATCACTACAAGCTTTCGAAGAGTTCATCTACCAATCATCGTATAAATTAGCTTCATAATGAGAGAATATATATCTTTACCTAAAACAAGAGTGTATACACCTATATTATGAGCGATACGATGATGGAATCACAAAAAAGCTTAGAGGTAAAAGCCGTTAACTTTTTAGAACAATTCTTCATGGAAACCGGACGCGGAGAGTTCATGACAAAC
>JBIIHN010000412.1:0-2538 GCA_044235745.1 Bacteroidia bacterium | reverse complement strand
GGACTCTTCAGGTGCGAAGGGGTTCTCTTCTCCGGCAGATGTTGTACTATACACTATTTCACGTTGAGGAGCCGGTACCGGCGCAACAGTTGAATGGATAGATTCTTCAGATGAGGACTTACCATTCTTTCTGCGATCAGATCGATCGGGAGATTTTTGCGCCATCTGCGTTGGAGGAATGTCAGATGAAGAATATTGCGGAGTTGGTGCAGCTGGTTGATTGGAAATCGAAGAATCCGGATCAGTGGAGAGTGAAGATTGATCAACGGAAGAGGCAGCGGGAGCAGTTACGGGAGCAGATTTTTCAGTCACGGAAGGAAGATCAGACTGAACGCCATCGCGAAGGAAATAGAAGAGAAGAAGACCGGCCACCAGCACTGCAGCGATGCGGTACGAATGGATGGAGTTCCACCATATAAAACCGACACGGCGTTTCTTTTTCTCCGCCAGTTTCTCCTGCAGTGCCTCCCTTACCTGCGGAGGGGGTGTCTCCTCATACCGGTTCAGGCGCGCGAAGAAATCATGATCCTGTTGCTGTTGTTCCTCACTCATATGGCATTCATTTCTTTCTGCCGGAGATACATTTCCAGCATACGACGAAGTTGTTTACGTGCTTTAAAGAATTGTGTTTTACTGGTGCTTTCGGATATACCCAGTTGTTGAGCGATATCGCGATGAGAAAAGCCCTCCACGGCGAAGAGGTTAAACACCATCCGGTATCCTTCGGGAAGCTGACGGATGAGGTCGACGATTTCCTTTTCAGAAACATCCGGCCAGGGTGAACGGTCATCGGTATCTGCACCACCCTCTTCGGCATAGGTCTGCAACCGTTCCTGCTCACGCTTCCGGGATTTATACTGATCCAGGGCCAGGTTAACAAACAGCCGGCGCATCCAACCCTCGAAGGAGCCCTCACCGCTGTATTGACTGATTTTATCATATACCTTCATAAAGCCCTCCTGGAGAATGTCTTGTGCCTCCTCCCGGTCGCGGGCATAGCGCAGACAGAGACCAAACATTGCCGACGAATACCGGGTATATAGCCGGTCGAAGGCAGAAAGATCGCCATCCTGGCAGCCCCTGATCAGCGCCTTATCAGGTTCCATGGACATAGTATTGACGAAGGTACGGCGAAAAGTTGCCCGTGGAATTTGTCAATTTGAAAATTGGCCGATTTGAAAATTTGAGGGTTTGAAAATTGGCCGATTTGAAAATTTGAGGATTTGAAAATTAGCCGATTTGAAAATTTGAGCGTTTGAAAATTAGCGCTTCCGTTAACCGAAGGCCGGAGAATTTTTAAAACGAAATATACTCCAGTGGATTTACCGGGCTGCCGTTGTACCAGAGTTCAAAATGGAGATGGGGGCCTGTGCTGAATTCGCCGGTGTTACCGATGATGGCGATAACTTCTCCGGCTTTAACATTGTCGCCTACACCTTTCAGAAGGGCAGAGTTGTGTTTGTACAACGTCATCAGATTATTTCCATGTTGTACGCCGATGACATACCCTGTTTCGGAAGTAAAACTGGCCATGATCACGGTTCCATCGAGAGCGGATTTTATTACTTCATTTGGACCTGACACAATATCAATACCAAAATGTTTTTGTATGGCATTAAACTTTGTAGTAATCGTTCCTTTTAGAGGTGTGAAGAAGGCTGTACTGCCGATGCCGGATGAAAAAGTTTTCGCCGGAGTTTCAGAAAGTTCATATTTGTCTCCGGCCTCCAGCTGTTCACGTAAACGGGCATCTTCCTCCGATTTATCCAGCTTACGAATGGTATCATACAAGGCGGCATTGGCGATTGCCTTTTCCGGTTTCGTACTGTCCAGTTTGTCGTTCAGTACATTGAGCAGGTTACTGAGATATCGTTCCTGGGAACCCATACGGTATTCCAGTGAGTCCGTTTTCAAGGCTACATTCACCAGATTCCGACGGATCCTTACATCTGTATAACCCGGAATATATTCCCGTAGCGGCGTAAAGGCAATCAGATAAAGCGTTAACGTAATCAGGCTGATGGCGAATGTCCCTCCGAACACGATGATGTTCATAGGTGTGAGCCGCAGCGAGAACTTCTCTTCCAGTGTCTGGTCGTTGAGAACCACCAGCCGGAAGATACTTCGTAAGTTCTTGACAATCTTTTTTCTACGGTGCTTAAACACGGACATCTCCGCAAATATCGGAATTTCAATGGCTTTTTGACGTCAACACTACCGATACAACATTCCCGGCCGGCTTACGTTGAAGGTTGCGTCAGCCCGAAGATCTGCGTTTCTGCCAACGTGAGAAACGTCTATCCGCCTGCTCATCGGGGCAAATCCTTATATTTGCCCTTTAACTGAAACCGTCCCGTTCACCCGGCCCCATTCATTGTGAAAAACCTGCGCTTCAGCCTTCTGCTTGTCCTCCTGGGACTCACTTTCTGGTCGTGCAGTGTTCGGAAGAATAATATCCTCAGCCGGAATTATCACGGAACCACTACCCATTACAATTTTTACTTCAATGCCCGTGAGCGCATGAAAACGGCGGCGGCC
>JBIIHN010000411.1:0-2539 GCA_044235745.1 Bacteroidia bacterium | reverse complement strand
ATCTGTTTCAACCGGTTTCGGCCGGCCGGTGGCTACGGCACAAAAACCACATGACCGTGTGCAGATATTGCCCAGAATCATGAAAGTAGCGGTGCCTGCGCCCCAGCATTCGCCCATATTTGGACAGTTGCCGCTTGCACAAATAGTGTGGAGTTTATTGACGGTAACCAGCTCTCTGACTTTACGGTATTCTTCGCCAATCGGAAGTTTTACCTTCAGCCAATCTGGCTTCTTCGGTTTTTCAGTAGTTGAAACTGTAACGGAGTTGGAGGAGGTGTTTTCGCTCATCTTTCTTTCTTTCTGGCTTGCTTCACGAATCCGACAATTACCATTTTCGGCCATACATGATCGTTACATAGAACGACAAAAAGAACTGATTGTTTTCAGCAAAGGCCATAATGGGAATTTCCTGAGGATAAACGTCCAATGCCGCACCAATTTCCAAGGCCTTTACATCTTCGAAGATAGGGGCATATTCAAAATTAAATCCTGCTTTAACATAGGCTCCGGGCCGGAAAAACAGCTGATCTAATCCTTCAGTGAAGGGGGCGCGACCGTATATGTTGTCGATGTAATGCTGTTCCGGGTCATATTTTTCAGTAACAACATCAAACTCCCCGATATTTCCGGTTGGTTTCAGTATGTTCAGGTATACCGGTTTCAAGATGCCTAACGATAGTCCGCCTGAATAAAGAAAACGTATTTCTACGCCATTCCGTTCGGCCTTGGAAAAAATAGTAAATTGTTGACCGGCTCCCATACGAAGTATGTTGAAGGTGTTGAGCTTTCCATACACATATGACCTTGCATTGTCAAAAGCCTGATTAATCGATTTGATTTCTTTCGGATGTTTCATGCCGATGAAATCCGCTTCGAACATCAGTTTTTTATACCCCGTCTGGTTAAACGAACGCCTGAATTGAAGTCCCCAGCTTCCGGTATGAAAATTCAATCCTCCGGTTGCTTCATTTTTCATGAGTACCGGTTTTTCTTCTACATATTCATTGGGATTTACCTGTGCAAATATGGACATCGGAATGAGCGTTGCCATTAGCAGAAAGAGGAGCCGGAACCGATTTTTCATCTCTACAAATATACAACGATTTTATCGGAGGGTTTTATGTTTTAGCTGATTAGGGTATTTTTACATCATGGCTACAATAGAAACAGTTTATACAGGGGAGTTACGGACCAAAGCCCGTCACCTGGCTTCCGGAATGGACATCATCACCGATGCACCGGTCGATAATCAGGGTAAAGGAGAGGCTTTTTCGCCAACGGATTTATTATCAGCTTCTTTAGGCTCTTGTATGCTGACTATAATGGGCATTGCTGCCCGTACACATGAAATCAGTATCGATCAGACTCGTATTGAAATCACAAAGATAATGGCCTCAGATCCGCGGCGGGTGGCGGAAATCCGGATTGATTTTTTCATGCCGGTGCATCCCTATTCAACGAGGGAGAAGGCCATTCTTGAACATGCAGCAAGAACATGTCCGGTGGCGTTGAGCCTGCATCCTGAATTGAAACAAATCATACAATTTAATTGGTCGGCATGATGGAAAATCGATTCATGAAGGCAGCAATTGATATTGCCAGAGCCGGCATGGAGATGGGCAAGGGCGGACCTTTTGGTGCTGTGGTAGTTTGCAATGGTGAAATTATAGCAGCAGCATCGAATGAGGTTCTTTCAAGTAATGATCCAACAGCACATGCAGAAATAAATGCCATTCGTCAGGCCTGCGAAAAGCTCGGGTCGTTTCAGTTATCAGGATGTGAACTGTATACTACCTGTGAACCTTGTCCAATGTGTATGGGAGCTATCTATTGGGCACGCCCTTCAATAGTTTATTTTGCCGCCACACGCGAGGACGCCGCTGCTGCAGGTTTTGATGATTCGTTGATTTATCGGGAGATTGCTGTCACCAATGAAGAACGTAAGATTCCTTTTGTGAGGCTTTTGGATCCGGGGGCAGTACACCTTTTTGCTCTTTGGAATAATTCGCCGCTGAAGAAAAATTATTAATCGAAGCGAAGCACTTTTACCGGATTTATGCCGGCTATTATTCGGGATGGCAACAGCAGGATGATAAGGCCGGTGAGAAATATAATTCCATTGACGAGTAGTATCCCTTGCAGATTAAATTCTATGGGCACCTCTGAAATATAGTAAGAGCTTTCATCGAGCCGGATAATGCCTGTTTCCAATTGTATCCATCCCGCAGTGAAAGCCAGAATGTTGCCAAGCAGCATTCCGGTGGAGAGCACCCGAAGCGAAATACGACCATAGATTTGACCAATCAACTGATCGTCGGCACCCAGCGATTTTAAAATGCCAATATCTCTGGTGTGCTCCAGTACAATCACTAACATCGTCGAGATTATTGTTACGCCTGCTACCAGCGTAATTAGGGCAATAATCACTAAAACATTCAGGTTTTGAAGTTCAAGCCAGTTAAACATCTGCGGATAAAGCTGCCTGGCACTTTGAGTGTTATAATTGTATCCTGCACGATTATATAACTCACCGAAAACC
>JBIIHN010000417.1:0-2542 GCA_044235745.1 Bacteroidia bacterium | reverse complement strand
AAACCGAACCTTACTTCAAGAAAGCACAGGTGGTAAAAGGCGAGTGTGAAAAGCTGGACAAATACATCAATACGCTCAAAGAAGAGTTGATCCGTACCACGGATAAAATGGAGCCTAATGCAAAAATGGTTCCACTACGTGAGATGAAGGCAATGGACGACTATGATGAGCCAACCCGTATTATGTGCGGCGACAAGCAAGATGGTCGCGGTCAGAAAGCAACAGAGCTGAAAGGTAAAATTGATGCCTTCAAAAAGAATATCATTACAGCGCTCGATGCTAAGGATCGTGATAAGTTCACCAAACGTCTGGATGAACTTTTCAATACCAAGGATCCGGCAAAGCCGACAGAGGATGGAAAGAAGACCTGGGAAATGGTTAACTTCTATCATAATCCTGTTGTAGCGACCGTTGCGCTTCTCTCAAAAGTTCAGACAGATATCAAGAATGCGGAATCAGAAATCATAACGCACCTTCTTACTGCAATCAACGCAGCTGACTTCAAATTCGATACATTGGCACCGAAGGTGATTGCCCCTTCCAGCTATGTAATCGAAGGACAGGAATACTCTGCTGACATCTTCCTCGCAGCGATGAGCTCAACCAGCGATCCGGAAATTACTGTTGGTGGATCTTCACTTACTGTAGACGGCGGAGTTGGTACGTACAAAGTACGCGCATCAGGAGTAGGAGAGAAGAAATACGCCGGACTCATCAAAGTTAAGAAGCCGGACAACACGTATGAATCCTATCCGTTCGAAAGTTCCTATATCGTAGCGAAGCCATCAGCTTCTGTTGCGGCGGATAAGATGAACGTAATCTACATCGGTGTACCGAACCCGATCACGGTTTCAGTACCGGGTGTACCTGATGAGAAAGTAAAAGCAATTCCGACAGGATTTGCACTTTCACCGGATGCAAAAGCCGGACGCGGTCACTTCATCGCGGAAGCGAAAGGACAGCCGGGTGAAGGCAAGGTAGTAGTTACTGCCGACTTCAACGGAAAGCCGATGCAAATGGGAGAATTCAAATTCCGTCTCAAGCGTATTCCTGATCCGGTAGCGAAAATCGGTGGTAAGAAAGACGGTGGTATTCCAAAGAGTGCACTCGCGGCACAGCAGGGTATCATCCCCACGATGGAAGGCTTCGACTTCGATCTTTATCCAAAGGTGATCAGTTTCAAGATGAGCCGTTACGGAAAAGGACGCGATCCCGTAGAGAAATCACAGGAAGGCGGCGGTTCACTCACCGGCGACATGAAGCAGATCATCGAGCAGGCACGTGCCGGCGACAAGATCCTCTTCGAATACATCAAGGTGAGCATGCCTGACGGAACCACACGTACCGTGAACTCAATTCCGCTCACAGTACAGTAAGAAGAAACCGTAGAAAAACGCAACTGCGGCCAACACCAATCGTTTAAATTAAGAAACACATCATAACATCCATGAAAAAGTTCTTCCTGATGCTGATAGTTACCGTGGTAACGGCGCTATCGGTGAACGCACAGAACGTACTTGATGGAGTGTACGTCAAGGAAAACAATCCCGCCCGTCGGGTGATCCCCTACACGTATCTCCGTGAAGCCGATGTGATGTGGGCCAAGCGTATCTGGCGCCATATTGATCTCAACGAAAAGATCAATGCTCCGCTCCGTTATCCAAAAACCGGTGATACCAAGGATCGCAAGAACCTGATCAACGTGATGATGGATGCGGTGAAGGAAGGCAGCCTCACCGCCTTTGACCCACAGGACGATGAGTTCACCTTACCGATGACGCAGGAGCAATTCTCCAAGGTGGGTGGCGCAGATTCCATACAGATCAAAGTAACACGTGCGGAGCCTCCGTACGACGAATACGACTCCACGGTCTTCCGTGCCTTCAACCCTGATGATGTTGTTCAATACCGCATCAAGGAAGAATGGTTCTTCGACAAGCAGCGATCAGAGCTCAAGTGCCGCATCATTGGTCTTTGTCCGATGACGCTGGCCCGCGACCAGGAAGGCAACCTCATTGAAGGCGGACAGAAAAAGCTGCTCTTCTGGATTTACTATCCTGAAGCACGCCGCATCTTCGCCAACGCGGAGGTAGCCAACCGGTTCAATACCGCGCAGCGGATGTCGTTTGAAGACGTATTTCAGAAGCGGATGTTCAACAGCTACATCATCAAAGAAGACAACGTATATAACCGCAGGGTGGACGACTACAAGGTGAACCCGTTGGATGCACTGCTCGAATCTGAGCGCATCAAGCAGGACATGGTCAACTTCGAAATCGACCTCTGGGAATATTAATCTTCCAAACCTCAAACAAAAGGGGCTGCACCGCAAGGAGCAGCCCCTTTTGTTTTTTCCGTGCAGCAGAGTCCTAATCGCTGCGCGATCAGGACACGCTGCACGGCGCCGCCTCTGTATCTCCGTAAAATCCTAATCAATCCGTAAGATATTAGCATCAGTCCTAACCATCTAGGCAGATGTTCTGGAAGGACAAATCATCTGTACAGATCATTCCGTAAGTCCCCCGGCAGCAGAGACCTCTCC
>JBIIHN010000410.1:0-2546 GCA_044235745.1 Bacteroidia bacterium | reverse complement strand
GAGCTGAAGAACCAGAATAAACTAAAAGTGAGGAAGATAAAGATGGCGTAACGGGCGGCAAGGAACCAGCGGAGTCTGAACCCGAATACAACATGCGCCAGATAGATTTGCGCGCCAGCCGTGAGGTATTGCGTAACCATGCTTGCAATAGCAGCTCCCATGGCTTTAAACCGGGGAATGAGGATGAGATTCAGAATAATGTTCAGCAGCATTCCGCAGAGTGCAATGATATTGAGTACTTTGAGATTTCCGTTTGCAGTGAGTAGTGTGCCGAAAATATAAACCGAACTGATGGCCAGAAAACTATTGATGAGGATGGTAAATACAGTCGCCGTTTCATCAATATGAGATACGTACATTAGACCCATTAATTCTTTTCCGAAAAAAATGCCGGCAGCGATCACCATAATAGCCGGGACAGCGATGAAGGAGAATGATAGTTCTACAAGTTCTTCCAGCGGCTTTTTATGCTTGATCATATGGGAAAACATCGGAAGTAATAATCCCGAGAAGAGGTAGGCGATCATATTACTCGAATCAAGTAGCCGGAAGGCTTGTGCATAGATGCCCGACTGTACATCACCGTCCGGTAACATCCTTTCAAGCAGCACCGGGTCGATCCGGTTGTAAAAAGTCATGAGGAGTATGAGAATCGCGAATGGGTAACTCTGCTTGAGAATGATGAGTGAAAATTTTGGATCCCATTTAACATGAAGCCGCTTTACCTTGGATCCAAGAATCAGAAAGGTAAAAAGGGCCGTTAAGGAATAGGCAAAGGTCTGCGACCAGATAAACCACTCGATCTGAAATGGCTTGTCGGTAATGCCACCCCAAAGCAGAATGGCACATAGCGTGATCATGATGAACCGGTCGAGAACGGAAATAATGCTGTCTATTCTGAATAGATGGAGCCCGGCGATGTTTGATCTGAGGTATAAAATCAGTGAAATCAAGGCCTGATTGAGGAGTAAAACCATCAACATCCAGGGGTGTTCGGATAAATAGCCGGTTATCCAGGCAATGATGAGATTGATTACGATATACGAAGTGGCGAGGATGAGTCGAAGCGCCAGAATACCGGATAGGTGTTTTTGAAGAAGGTGGTTATGCTGGGCGATATTCCGGTTGTTGAAATTCGTAATCCCTACATCCAACAGGATATTCAGAAGGAATGAGAAATTAAAGAGCGCAAAATAGAATCCATACTCTGCAGCGCCTACCTCATTCTGAACGGCCCGGTCAATACCCAGAATCCAAAATGGCTTAACCAGCAGGTTGAGAAACAACAGGAAGGCCAGATTGGTGACAAATTTCTTTTGCATAACCTTGCGGGGTTGGCAAATTTAAAGCAATTTAGAGGGCAATTATCCACATGCTTGAAAGATACTTCAGAAAAGGTGTAATTGAGGCCGGGGTTGATGAGGCCGGAAGAGGCTGCCTGGCAGGTCCGGTGGTGGCCGCTGCGGTGATCCTTCCGCCTGATGTGGTCTTCGATTGGTATGAAGTGCTCGATGATTCTAAAAAATTACCCGAATCCCTTCGGGAAAATTTGCGGATGCTCATTGAACGTGATGCCCTGGCCTGGGGTGTTTCTATGATTATGCCCCAGGAAATTGACCAAATCAATATACTGAATGCGACCTTTAAGGCGATGAAGACTGCGATCTCCAAACTATCGCCGGAACCCGAACTTTTGCTGATTGATGGAAACCGTTTCCCCGGATACCAGACTGTACCTCATCAATGCATTGTAAAAGGAGATGGGATGTATCTGAATATCGCCGCAGCCTCCATTTTGGCAAAAACGCATCGTGATGCGTATATGAGGCTCCTTCACAAGGAGTTTCCGCATTATGCCTGGGATAGAAATAAAGCCTATGCTACGGATACGCATGTGCAGGCAATCCGTACGTATGGTTATAGCCCGCATCATCGTAAAAGCTTTCAGCTAAAAGAACTTCAAATGACTTTGTTTGATTAGACCCTATCTGCCGGTAGGCCGCTTTAAGGGATCCTCACCGGTGTAGTGCAGGTATTTGTTTCGTTCAAGGATGGTGTGTTCCGGCTCTTTATAACGGATCCGAAGTGTGAGTAATCCTTTTTCGTTGTAGTAAAGTTCTTCGGTTTCTTTCAGTTCAGGTTGAGTTAGGCCCGGACTTAACACCTATAATTCTACTGAATTCTTGGTGCCGTTATTATACTTGTTCAATGTGGTGATGCAATTATCCGGAGAATAACAGGTGCTGTTAGAGATTTCATTTCTGTTTTCATCCATTCTGACCAATTGTGTGGTCATGGGAGCCAGCTCATTTTTAAAATACCATTGAATACGAAATACGTTAGGATCGGTAGTGCGTTGCCGGGTCAGGATCATTAATAACTCATCACTCTTACCGAAAATAGTGTCGATGATCCATTCGCCTTCACTGTCGAGGGTGAGCCGTTCATATTTTAAAAGTTGATTTTTTCCATTGGTATGGCGTTTCCCAATTACCTGGCGCTGTTCGTTATACTCATAAGTGACAATTGTGTTTTCTTCAGCCAAT
>JBIIHN010000409.1:0-2550 GCA_044235745.1 Bacteroidia bacterium | reverse complement strand
TACTGCAGATTTCCGCACCCATCGTTCGGACACTTATCTTTAATAATTCGTTTTCGAGATGGAGCATGTTTTATCGGTTGCTCAAAGTTTAATACATACGTTTTTCTCTTCTGTAAAAAACTTCAACGCTTCAAATCCGCCTTCGCGTCCGACTCCTGATGATTTAACACCTCCAAATGGTGTGCGCAGATCACGGAGCAGCCAACAGTTAACCCATACAATGCCGCTGTGTAACCGGGCAGCAACCCGATGTGCTTTGGTGAGATGTTGTGACCATACGGTGGCGGCCAGTCCGTAGGTTGTGCTGTTTGCATATTGAAGTACTTCTTCTTCCGTATCGAACGGCTGTAAAGTAACGACAGGTCCAAAAATCTCCTCCTGATTTGTTCTGCAATCATAGGGGAGGCCTTCAATTACGGTAGGTTCGATATAGTACCCGTCCTGTTGTAATCCGGCCGGATGTACACGATGGCCACCTGTAAGAATAGTTCCGCCTTCATGTTTCGCCAGGTCGATATAGTGGAGAATTTTCTCCATATGAGGTTTCGAAACGATAGCACCGAGCCAGTTGTTTTCATCCATCGGATCTCCTGTTTTCAGTTTCTTCACTTCGTCTACGAAAGCATTTTTAAATTTATCATAGATAGACCGCTCTACAAACATACGCGAGCCACAGAGGCAAATTTCTCCCTGATTCGCAAAGGATGAACGAACGCTGGTTTTTACAGCTTTGTCGAAGTCGCAGTCGGCGAAAATGATATTCGGGTTTTTACCGCCTAACTCAAGCGATAGTTTCTTAAACATAGGTGCGGCAATGCGGGAAATCTCCTCTCCGGTTTTTGTTCCTCCGGTGAAAGAGACCGCCTGTATTTTCGGATGAGCCACGATGGCTTTTCCGACTTTGGTGCCATATCCATGAACGATATTAAGGACACCGGGAGGTATACCGGCTTCTATGGCCAGTTCGGAGAGCATGTAGGCCGTCATCGGTGTGATTTCCGATGGCTTCGCTATTACACAATTACCACTGGCCAGTGCCGGCGCGATCTTCCAGCTGAATAAATATAGCGGCAGGTTCCACGGAGAGATACATCCGGCAATACCAATCGGTGTACGCAGCGTATAATTCAAAGCGGTATCGCCCATGGCATGTGTTTCGGTAGAAAGGTGCAGGGCTGCCGTTGCATAGAAGTGAAAATTGGAAACAGCACGAGGAATATCTACCGAACGGGATAACCATACCGGCTTACCGTTATCTACCGATTCAGCAACAGCAAAGCGCTCGAGATGTTTCTCGATGAGTTCGCTGAGTTTGATGAGCAATGCCGAGCGATCGTGCGCCATCATTGAACTCCATTTCGGAAATGCAGCAGCAGCTGCCTTCACGGCTTCTTCTACATCTCGTTCGTCGCTGTCAGCAATGAGGCTGTACACTTGTCCGGTGGAAGGATTGTAATTGTCGATATAATGTCCGGAAGCCGGTTCTACCAGTTTACCGTTGATGTAGTTTAAGATTTTCTGCATGGTTCAATTCTGACTGTAAAGCTACATGAGGTTTCTGAGATAGAGAACGATTTTTCGGATCTGTATCCGTTTTGTTTGAAGAGGAGTTTCTAAACATGCCTTTTTCAGTGATTTACATGGATACTTGCCCATTAAAAAGGAACGTTGTAAATTGCCGGTTCCCGTACTCCCTTACAGGCCTTCCGCTTTGTTCTCCGGAAGGTATTACATCATGTTATCTGTTCACCGATATACTGTCATTTGTTTGTTGTTGCTCTGCGCAATGGTGTCCACCATTTCTGCGCAGCAGCATGATTTTATAAAAGTGATGTCCTATAATCTGTTGAATTATCCGGATGCCGGGGGATTAACAGCGGATACGAGTTCCAGAAATCCTCATTTTCGAACCATTATGCAAGCTGCAGATCCGGATATTATTGCAGTAGCCGAGTTAAACTCTCAGGCCGGATATCTGGGTTTTCTGAGTCATGTTTTAAATACCAATGGATCGGTTTACAGTGCTGCTGCTTATATCACCAGTAATGATTCGGAACGTGGGTTGTTTTATAAATCCTCGAAGTTTCAGTTTATTTCCAATACTCCCATTCTTACAGCCCTGCGGGATATAAATGAGTTCAAACTTGTACACCTCTTAAGCGGTGATACACTGCGTATTTATGTCGTGCATCTGAAAGCAAGTACAGGTATTTCAAACGAACAGCAACGTGCTGCGGAAGTGGACAGTTTACGAAAACGTACAAATGCTTTGCCACCAGGATCTGATTTTATTGTATGTGGTGATTTTAATATTTATGGATCCGGAGAATCCGCTTATCAGAAATTATTGCAGGTGCAATCTGGGGTACAGGGTCATTTCACGGATATGCTCAGCCTGAGCGGAACATGGAACAACCCGGCCTTTGCGCTCTACCATACACAAAGCCCGCGTGTCCGTTCATTTGGTGGCGGCGCAACCGGAGGAATGGACGACCGCTTTGACATGATTTTATATTCTGCTTCAGTTGCTCAGCCGGGTGGAATTGGGGT
>JBIIHN010000408.1:0-2551 GCA_044235745.1 Bacteroidia bacterium | reverse complement strand
TCATGGAAGATTTACATGCGTCGTCAAACCAATACCATCAACTACTCTAAAGAACTGCCCCTCGCGCAAGGTATCACCTTCGATATCTGATTAAACGTTTAACATACGACTATTCGCGCAGCCCTGGCCTATATTTGCCGGGGCTTCGCTTTTGGATCCAATTCCAAATAAACAACAGGAACACGGATAAAGCAGATAGAGCTGATAATCGCGGATTTAATTTAACTATTATATGAATTTAGAGCACGAATCTTTAACGAATGAAATCATCAGTGCTTTCTACAAAGTATATAACACATTGGGATACGGCTTTCTTGAGAAAGTTTATGAAAATGCGCTCTACCTTGAATTAACTTCAAGAGGAATTGAATGTAAAACTCAACAACAAATTCGGGTATTCTATGAAGGTTCAGAGGTTGGATTTTATATTGCCGATATGGTAGTAGAAAATCTGGTTATTGTAGAAATCAAAGCAGCAGAAGCTCTTTGTGAACAACACGAATATCAACTAATAAACTATCTCAGAGCAACCGATAAAAAAGTGGGACTTCTTTTAAATTTTGGTCAAAAACCACAATTCAGACGGAAAATATTTACAATAAATAAAACAAGATATAGCTTAAAACCAAAAGAAAAACAAGACAGCAAGTAGAGGATTTACTATTTTTGATACATCTAATCAGCGATGATCAGCAATATCAGCGTCATCCGCGTTCCTGACAATACTCTATGTTAAAGATAGACATACACACGCATATCATTCCCGAGCATTTACCGAATTTTAAAGAGAAGTACGGATACGGCGGATTTATTTCACTGGACCATCACAAGCCCTGCTGCGCGAAGATGATGATTGATGATCGTTTTTTCAGGGAGATTCAGGACAACTGCTGGGCGCCGGAAACGAGGATCAAAGAATGCGATCACCACCATATCGATGTGCAGGTATTGAGCACCATTCCTGTGATGTTCAGCTACTGGGCAAAGCCACACGACGCTTTAGATGTCAGCAAATTTCTCAACGACCATATAGCCGCTATCGTTCACGCCTATCCGAAAAGATTCATCGGACTTGGCACCATTCCCCTGCAGGCACCTGACCTCGCCATCAAAGAACTTGAACGCTGCATGGCGATCGGTTTACGCGGTGTGCAGATCGGATCCCATGTGAATGACTGGAACCTGAATGCTCCCGAGCTGTTTCCTGTATTTGAAGCCGCGGAAAAACTGGGCGCTTCCATCTTTGTGCACCCCT
This sequence comes from Bacteroidia bacterium, assembly GCA_044235745.1. Lineage (GTDB taxonomy): Bacteria > Bacteroidota > Bacteroidia > AKYH767-A > OLB10 > JAJTFW01. Next base: position 1,296 of record JBIIHN010000408.1, on the reverse strand, counting down.
GGGATATGATGGGCAAGGAGAAGATGAGCAAATACTGGTTGCCCTGGCTGGTCGGGATGCCGGCAGAAACATCACTTGCTATCTGTTCGATGATCTTCGGCGGTGTATTCGAACGTCTCCCTAAACTCAAGGTCGCGTTTGCGCACGGTGGTGGTTCCTTCCCTTCCTCTATCGGTCGCATTGAACATGGATTCAACGTACGACCTGATCTGGTAGCCGTCGATAATAATGTCAACCCCCGCGAATACCTCGACCGTTTCTACCTCGATACGCTGGTCCACGACCCGATGATGCTCGACTTCCTGATGCAGCTGATGGGCCCGAAACAACTCGCACTCGGCACCGACTACCCTTTCCCCCTCGGCGAACTGGAGCCCGGCAAACTTATCGGCTCCATGCCGTACTCAGACGAAATCAAGGAGCGTTTGCTGAGCGGTACAGCACTGGAATGGCTGGGACTGCAAAAGGAGATGTTTTTATAACCAACTGCTTCGGTATGGGATTTATACATCCTGCCGGAACCGTTGGCTACTTACGTTTCGAAACACCCTCCTCCCGTGTCAGCATCGCTTGCTGAATCAAATTGCGCAGCGCGGGTTTCCGGAGATCCTTCAATGAATGAATTCTGTAATGCCGGATCATTTTCCGGTCGGTGGCTGTTAAAACACCTTCTTCGTCTGCCAATTCAGCTCCATTGATAAAGCCAAGTTCAATATGATCTTTTCGTGGGTTAAGATAAAAGAGCCAGCCGAGGTAATCAAAGAATGGAATTTTATAGCGCATCTTCTCCGACATCATGGGATGCAGATCAAGGATATATTCCCGGGTGGCGGCTAACAATGGACGAACAGCCGGATCGCTGTCCACTATAAATTCATCAATGGTCATGAACCCGTGAATTTAGTTAATTTCGTAAAAATTTTCATCCATGAAAAATAACAGCAAGGCAAAGCCGCTCAACTTCTCCACCGCATGGACCTACGCTCCTGCTCCGGAGGGAACCGAGCATATTCAGCTGAATGAGCGCTATGGCCTCTTCATCAATGGTAAATTCACGGCACCTTCCGGTGGCAAATATTTCGATACAATCAACCCTGCTACCGAGAAGAAAATTGCGTCTGTTGGAGAAGCAGGCACAGCAGATGTTGACAAAGCGGTGAAAGCGGCGCGCACAGCGTATGATAAAACCTGGGCGAAGATGCCGGCTGCCGAGCGGGGCAAATACCTCTACCGTATTGCGCGTATCATTCAGGAGAAAGCACGGGAGCTGGCCGTTATCGAAAGTATGGACGGTGG
>JBIIHN010000407.1:0-2554 GCA_044235745.1 Bacteroidia bacterium | reverse complement strand
GCGCGGTTATAGTAGGTGTCATTTGCATTGGTCTGGCGATGGTAGCAACCATGAGTGTGAAGGAAACATTTTCAAAGGATCTTGATTATCTCGAAGTTTCATGAAAACGCATACATTGGTAATCGGTGCTTCTGAAAATACAGCCAGGTATTCCAATATGGCAATTCATCGCCTTCGCCAGAAAGGATTGCCGGTGCATGCTGTTGGATTACGAAAGGGTATGGTGGCCGATGTGATGATTGATACAGGCCATCCTGATTATTCGGATATAGATACCGTTACATTATATGTAGGTCCTCAGCACCAGCACGAAATCATGGATTATGTGATTGCGTTGAAACCACGTAGGGTTATTTTTAATCCCGGTACTGAATCGTTTGTTTTTGAAGAGAAACTTAAAAGCAATGGTATTGAAGTGCTCGAAGCCTGTACGCTGGTGATGTTGGGGACAGGCCAGTATTGATCAGAAAATCAGCGTGAACACAGTTCCTTTTTCAGGTTCAGAATCTACCTTAACTTCTATATGATGGAATCCGGCAATTGTTTTTACGATCGGAAGTCCTAATCCATAACCATCCGCTTTCGATTTGTTGAGGCGCTTGAAGCGATCAAAGATTCCGGGGAGTTCTGACTTTTCCATACCGATGCCGGTATCTCTGATCTCTATTTCCAGATGATTGTTGTTTCGACGCGTGGTGATGGTGATGCTGCCCGCTTCTTTATTGTATTTAATGGCATTGTTGACCAGGTTGGTCAGCATGGTGTATAAAAGCGTTTTATTACAAGGCCCGTATTCGATGTCATCATAAAAATGCTTGTATAGTTTGATTTCTTTCTCCAGTAACCTTTCTTCTACATCTTCCAGCACTTCGTCCAGCAATGCTGTTAAACTGGTACGTTCCTGTTTTAGGTATTGGTCGTTCTCAACTTTGGAAATTAAAAGCAGTGCCTTTATAATTCTGCTCATTCTATTGAGCGTACGCTGAGATTCGGTGAGCTTGATGAGTACTTCTTCTGAAACATCTCCTTCAATCATGATGTTTTCCAGTCGGTTCTGGATGATGCTGATGGGCGTTTGCAATTCATGCGATACATTGCTGATAAACTCTTTTTCCATCAAAAAGGTGTCTTTGAGCTTATGCATCATTTCATTAATGCGGTTGTCGAGCTGCGTGAATTCCGCTGTCGTGCTGGGGATCGGAGAGAAGTTAAAGCTTGCAGGTGACGGGACCGGTTTTAATTTTTTTTCGATGATTTTTTCAAGCGGCTTCATAAGTAACCGCACAAAGCCTAGGTCAACAAAAAGGGATAAGGAAATCACCGCGACAATCATAAGTATCATAAATCGCTGCAGGATGGTCTTTAATTCGTCAATGGCAGAGGTGCCTTCGCCGATATTCAACTCATACATCTGATTGTCGTAGAAGAAGGGCCTTTTGATAATACGGTGTTGTAAAAGTTCACCTTCAATTGACCAGCTTTCGTTTTTGATCTGAATTCCCTGTGCCAGTTTTTTAAAATCGGTGATAGGGTAAATGGCAACAAACTCTTCTTTCAGGATATTATAGCTTTCAAAACTGCAGTCCTGTTCACGTACGATGTCTGCTATGCTGCCCTTACGTACCGTCAGTAACACCCGTTCACTTCGTGCCAGCAATCGCTTGTCGATATGGTCATAAACGATACGTTCAACGAGTAAGGGAAGAAAGGCCGTGAATGCAAGCAGAATGAGTGCCTTCGACACAGCATTGTATACTGCGAACTTGACCTGTAAGGTCATGGTGCTGGTCCAGGGTAGCCGGATCAAGGTGTTCAGGCGTTAACGCGATAACCGACTCCGCGTACGGTTTCGAACCATTCGATCGGTGCGTGTGCGGAGAGTTTTTTGCGCAGGTTTTTTACATGTACATCAATGTAGTTGGATTCGTAATCATCTTCCAATACATCTCCCCAGATATGCTCAGTGAGCTGAATGCGGGTGAGTACACGGTTTTTATGAAGCGCAAGATAATGCAATAGGTCAAATTCCTTCTTCGTTAGTGTGATGTTTTGTCCGTTACACGACACTGTACGGTTTTGGATGTCGATCGCGAAATCATGAATATGCATCACATTGGATTTCAGTCCATGCTTTCGTCGTAATATAGCCTGCATTCTGCTGTGCAGTTCGGCCAGTGAGAAGGGCTTTGCGATGTAGTCGTCAGCTCCCAGGTCAAGACCTGTAATCTTATCTTCCACTTCACTGCGGGCCGTCAGCACGATAAATGCGCTCTCAATTCCGGTCTTTTTGGATTCTTTCAGGAGATCAAGTCCGTCCATGTCGGGCAACCCAAGATCGAGGAGGACGAAGTCATAGCTGTTCGCGTGAATTTTATCAGATGCACTGCGCCCGTTGAAGGCAACATCACAGTTGAAATTCTGTCGGGTAAGGTAAATCTCCATTTCATGAGAAAGAGAGCGTTCGTCTTCTACGATCAATACGTTCATAGCCTTAGTTTTTGTGGGCGGTTTTTAAATGTGCCGGTAACCGGCAAACAAAAGTATTGCCAAAGTA
>JBIIHN010000428.1:0-8622 GCA_044235745.1 Bacteroidia bacterium | reverse complement strand
TAATGACGGTAGAGAGGCATGGGTTGTAGATGATATTGTTATTTCCGAAACGTTGGATCTGCAATATGCATGGACCTCGCTGCCGTCGGGATTCACTTCCTCGTTGCAGAGTCCCACCGGAGTTTCAGTGAGTCAATCAACCACTTATACTCTGACAGCTACTAATACCTTGAATTCCTGTACGGGCAGCGATACGGCCGTTGTTACGATACTGCCCGCCCCTGCAGCACCTGCAGGTACAGGAGGTTCCCGTTGCGGTACAGGAACCGTAACAATATCTGCTGCTGCCGGTCCCGGTGAAACCATCGACTGGTATGCCGCGGCAACGGGTGGAACGCCCTTATCCGGAGGCACGGGCGTAAATTCGTTTACTACACCAGGTATATCTTCTACTACCACCTATTATGCGCAGGCAAGAAATACGACAACTGGCTGTATCTCATCAACACGTACTGCGGTAACTGCAACTGTTTTGAGTAATAATACAGCAGGTGCGGGTTCTGCTACTCCTACCTTGTGCGTAAATACTGCTTTAACACCTATCACCCATACCACGCAAGGGGCTACCGGTATCGGTACCCCGTCAAATTTACCGCCAGACGTCACTGCTTCCTGGAGTGCGAACGTAATTACCATCTCCGGTACTCCGTCAGCAACAGGTAATTATAGTTACAGCATTCCGCTTACGGGTGGTTGTGGTGGCGGCAATGCAACAGGGACGATCAATGTAATCGCACCACCTTCCGCTACCATCAGCTATGCCGGCAGTCCATTCTGCATATCCATTTCTACGCAGCAAAGTGTTAACCGTACCGGAACGAGCGGTGGTACCTACAGTGCTACGCCTTCCGGTTTAACTATAAACAGCAGTACAGGTGCTATTACACCATCAACGAGTACGGCCAATACCTATACCGTAACATATACAGTGGCTGCTTCCGGCGGATGTTCTGCATTCAGTACCACTACAACGGTGGTGATTAACGCAGTGCCCGTTGTTACTGTTTCACCGGCAAGTGCAACTATATGTCCCGGTGCATCGACCATTTTAACGGCCTCCGGAGCGGCTACATATTCCTGGTCGCCCGCAACCGGTCTTGATGCTATTACCGGTACTGCTGTTACCGCTAATCCAACATCAGCGACTACTTATACGGTAACCGGTACAGCCGCGAATGGTTGTACCGCAACAGCAACCGCACAAATCAACATTAGCACTTCTTCTCCGAGTGTGCCGGTCATTACTGCTTCAGGTACTTCGATCTGCCAGGGAGAATCCGCTACATTAACAGCCACGGCCAGTGCAGGCAATTCTACTCAGACCTTTACTGCGACCGGAGGGCCTGCTACCATTCCTACAATCGGGAATGCCAGTCTTTATCCTTGGGTACGTTCCGTTTCCGGTCTGCCGACTTCCGGTGTTACAGTAGCCAATGTAACCATCAGTGGGTTTGCACATGTCTATCCACAGGATGTGGATATTGTGCTGGTTTCACCTTCGGGTGTAGCTGTAGTTTTGATGTCAGATGTGAATGGTACAAGTTCTGTAACCGGAAGAAATTATACCATTCAGGACGGAGCAACTGTTTTCAGTACAGGTACAAATGCCAGTGGGACCTATGCTCCAACCAATAACGGGGCAACAGATGCCTTCGCTGCACCCGGCCCCGGCTCCGTTACGCAAGCTTCTCCTGCACTCAGTTTATTTACTGGTGATCCCAACGGTAACTGGAGTTTATATGTTGTGGATGACGCTTCGCCAGATGGAGGTTCCATAAATGCATGGTCGATTACATTTACAGTTCCGAATCCAATAATATATTCATGGACACCGGCTACCGGATTAAGCAATACAAATCAAAGTAACACCCTTGCAACACCTGCCGTTACCACCACTTACACGGTATCGGCTTCATCAGCTGCCTTAACATGTACAACCAGTGCGAGTATAACGATCACTGTGAATGGTGTTGAACCATCTGCTCCAATAAATGTCAACGCCAGCTCATCATCTACCATCAACATTGGAGATGTGGTGAGTTTTACTGCAGATGGTAGTGGTAATACCGTTAACTGGTATAGTCAGGCCAGCGGCGGCACTTTGATCGGTACCGGAAATACCATCACTACACCGATCCAATGTGTCGCAGGTAATTACGTCTATTATGCAGAAACACAATTGGGTTCCTGTGCCAGTGATCGCGTACCCGTGAATTTTACAGTGCGTTCACTTATTACTTCTGATCCGGTAAACGGACTTATTTGCTCTGCAGGAGGCTCTGTGAATTTAACGGCCAACGTTATTAATGCCAGTGGTATCAGCTGGACTCCCTCTGCCACATTAAGTTCTTCAACGGCATTGGTGACTACTGCTTCGCCATCGGTGACAACGCAATACACATTTGCAGCTACGGTGGCAGGATGTGGTGTGCGCACGGGATCCTATAATGTTGGTGTAATCGAAGGGGTGTCATTTACTCCTACAGCCTCGCCATCTGCTGTTTGTGCTCAATCAAATGTCACACTGAATTCAAATGTGAATAGCTCCAATTTTAGTGTTAATAGTATTTCCTTCGCACCAATCACTGCACCCGGTACTGGTATTACCACTTTAGCAACCGGAGGTGCAGCACAAGTTGCTTTGTCCGGTGGTACACTTGATGATGGTGGCTGGGGTAACATTCCAATTGGTTTTAATTATAATTTCTTCGGCAATACGTTTTCTACTCTTGCGGTTGGTACAAACGGGTTGATAATGTTTGGTACTGTACCCGGATATGGTACTGCCAGCGGCCAATTGGGTCAATATGCATTCGATGCAACAGGCGGAGTCGTGTTTCCGAATAGTAATAATCCCGGCAACATTATCGCGCTGATGGCAAACGATCTGCAGTTAGATGGAGGATCAATTCGTTACTGGCATGATGGGATAGCTCCTACACGGAAGTTTGTTATCGAGTTTGTATCCGTGCCCCACTACAGTGCATCAGGTGTGTCAACAAGTACGGTTACAGTTCAATGTATCTTGTACGAAACAACAGGGATTGTTGAAATACACGTTACAGCTGCTGCTGCCGGAACCGGAAACAATCTAAAAACAATTGGATTGCAGGATGCAACAAAGCAGATTGGTGCGGTGCCTCCGGGTCGTCAGGCATTTGGCACAGCCATTACGGTTCCGGAAGCCTGGCGTTTCGTGCCGGCTGCCAACTACAGTTTCCAATGGTTGGAGTCAGGATCACCTATTCAGGGTGCAACAGCTGCGAACTATTCATTCTCTACCTCCTCTACACCGGGTGTAATAAATTATGGTGTGCAGGCCACTAACCCGTCTACCGGCTGTGTGGTAACGAAAAATGTTTCTGTTACAGTAAATGAGGTGCCTGCCGCTCCTTCAGCCACTACCGCTTATACTTATTGTCAGTCTGCCTCCGCTACGGTGCTGACTGCTAATGCGGGATCTGGAAACAGTTTGGTTTGGTATACCCAACCCAGCGGAGGAACAGGGTCATCTACTGCGCCCACCCCCTCCACAACAAATGCAGGCTCCAGCGACTGGTATGTTGCTCAGCTGACAGCGCAGAATTGTGAGAGTCCGCGAACTGCCATTAATGTGCTGGTAAACCCGGCTCCGTCAGCTCCTGCTGTTACTTCACCGGTTGCTTATTGCCAAAACGATATTCCCACTGCACTTTCCGCTTCATCGGATGCCGGTAACACGCTGAGCTGGTATACTGTGTCAACGGGTGGTACAGGGTCTTCAAATGCTATTATTCCCTCAACCTCTGCTCCCGGAAGTATTGATTATTATGTCAGTCAGATAAGTGGTGCCAATAGTTGTGAAAGTCAGCGGGTATCCATTACCGTTACTGTTACTGCCACGCCTGCTGCTCCAACAGTGACGAACACAATAACCTATTGCCAGAATGCTAGTGCCTCGGCATTAACCGCCACTGGTAGCAGTCTGCAATGGTTCACTACTCAGACTGGTGGCACTGCTCTTGGTGCTGCACCGGTTCCTTCAACATCAACATCAGGAACTACTGCTTATTTCGTTAGTCAGACCGTCAACGGATGTACCAGTTTAAGAGCGGAAATCGATGTAATTATAAACCCGGAGCTGGTGCCCGCTGTAGCAGTTTCAGCTTCCTCAACTTCTGCGTGCAGCGGTGGAAGTATTACCTTCTCTGCTTCACCTACAGAAGGTGGTTCTTCACCATCCTATCAATGGTATTTAAATGGAAGTGCGGTGAGTGGACAAACTGCATCAAGCTTTATTTATTCAACGCCGTCTTCCGGTGATGCTGTGTATGTTACCATGGTATCAAACGCCACCGGCTGCTTAACAACGGTGAATGCCACGGGTAATACCATTACGCTGACGGGAACGGCATCTACTCCCACCGTTAGTATTTCGGCCAGCACTGCAACAGCGATTTGTGCCGGCACAGCTGTGTCTTTCAGCATCAGCAGTACTGCCAACATGGGGGCTTCGCCAACCTATCAGTGGAAGTTGAATGGTGTTAATATTAATGCCGCAACCTCTTCTTCCTACACCACATCTGCTTTAACTCAAAATGATCAGATAACACTACATATGACATCCAGCCTTGATGCGGCTTGCTTAACAACAGCAACGGCAACCAGTGCAGGGTTGACATTTACTATCCGTCCGGCTACGCAAATAGTGTCGCAACCGGTTGCGCAAAGTATTTGTGCTGGTAACAATGCCAGTTTTAATATTACCGCCACAGGTGACGGGGCGCTTTCCTATCAGTGGTATAAAGGAAATACGCCAATCGGCTCCAATGCCAGCGCGTTGACCAGCAGCCTTACGTTGCCATCCATTTCGGCTGCGGATGTATCTTCCTATTCTGTGGAAGTAAGTGCAGGCTGTGGTACGGTCAGCTCATCAGCAGTTGCTCTAAGCTTAAGTGCGGCCACTGCGATTCAAACTCAACCGGCAGCTGTTACGGCTTGTGAAAATTCAACAGCTTCATTAAGCGTAGTGGCAAGTGGTGAGGGACAGATATCTTATCAATGGAAGAAGTCGGGCGCAGATATCAACGGAGCTACATCTTCTTCATTGAGTTTTGCATCGCTTGCAGCAGCTGATGCTGCGGCATATACAGTATCGGTTTCCGCAGGTTGTGGTTCGCTCCTTTCGTCTGTAGCCCTTGTGTCGGTTAATCCGGCTACTGTCATTGCTGCGCAGCCGGTTTCTGCGACAATCTGTTCGGGTAATACAGCCAATCTTTCAGTGAGTGCAACCGGGACGTCTCCGTTAACTTATCAATGGAGTTTTAATGGGGTTGTCATCAACGGGGCAAATTCTTCGCTCTATTCAATTCCTGTTACTGAGGTGAACAATTCTGGACAGTATTCAGTACAGGTTTCAGGTGCTTGCGGAGTATTGACTTCTTCCGTTGCAACGCTGACGGTGAATAGCACTCCTTTTGTAACAACCGCTCCGGCATCACAGGCTATCTGCTTTGGAAGTCCGGTGACTTTCAGTGTGGCAGCCGGAGGCTCAGGTAACCTAACGTACCAATGGCGCTTCGGTGGTAATCCGATCAGTGGTGCCACAGGACTCGACTACACATTGCCTGCTATAACGAATGCGGATGCCGGTTCTTATAATGTAGCAATTACCGGCAGTTGTGGTACAATAAATTCGTCCGCTGCCTTACTGACTGTTAATGCAAATCCTGCAGTACCTCAAATCACCAATACAGGCAGTTTGAGTTTCTGTAGTGGTGGGAACGTCAGTCTGTCGACAGGGACTGCTACCGGCTATAGCTGGAGTGACGGAGCTACTACTCAGCAAATATCCGTCGCCAGCTCTGGTATTTATACCGTAACCGTTAGTAATGAAAATGGCTGTACTGCGAGCTCCTCACCGGTGTCCGTCACAGTATTTTCTTTGCCGCTCCTGACTACCGGTACGGTTACCTCTGCCTGTGACTCACCTTCAGTTTCGCTTTCAAGCGGGATTACTTCTGCTACTTCCGGTTTAACGCTTCAATATTATTCAGATCCCGGACTTACTACATCAATTTCATCAACGGTTACTTCAACAGGAACGTATTATGTGAAGGCGACAGATGCGAATGTGTGTATCTCTTCGGCTGGTATTCCGGTCGTCATCCGGACTTCTCCTTCTTCAACAATAACAGCGGCATCGACAGAACTCACCTGCACACAATCATCTATTTCCCTGAGTGCACCAACGGCTGATCAGTACTCCTGGAGTACAGGTAGCAGCGCTTCAGGAATTCAGGTGAATTCTCCTGGTGTGTATTCCGTAACAGTGACGGCATCCAATGCCTGTACATCAAGTTCTTCATTAACCATCACACAAAATATTACACCACCCGCTGCTACCATTACACCGTTGGGTTCAACAACAATTTGTGCCGGATCTACTGTAGGGTTATCGGCTTCGTCCGGATCTTCTTATCAGTGGAGTGGAGGTACCTCTGCTCAAACTATTCAAGCGGTTGGTGGTACCTATCTGGTTACCGTTACCGGTGCGAACGGTTGTACTGCTGTTTCAGCAGCCGTTGTCGTCACTGAAGAATTACAGATACCTGCCAATGCCGGTGCTGATATTATTCAATGTAGCGGACAATTTAGTTTGTCTGCAAATTCACCCGGTAATTTGTCAGGCTTCTGGTCAGTTCTGACCGGTGGTCAGAATGTTGTCATCAATAATCCTTCATTACCCAATACCTCCGCTCAACTGCTTTCACAAGGAACAGCAGTTTTAGCGTGGACCATCAGCTCGGCCGCCTGCGGAACAAGCTCAACGGATCAGATAATCCTGAATCAGTTGGGCACTCCCGTGAGTGGTTCTGTCACTGGCATTAGCAGTCAGTGCATCCCCGTATCCGGTGGTTCATCCACATTTACATTTTCCAATAATGAGGTGAGTGAATCTTATAATTGGACAATCCCGTCAGGACTTGCGATTGTAGGTCCATCCACATCCAGTTCCATTAATGTAAGCTGGTTGGTTGGAAATGCAAGCAACGGAATTATCGGGAATGTATGTGTAACCGCTGCAAATATCTGTTCCTCAGCAGCGGCTATTTGTATACCTGTGAACTATCAAAGTGCTGTTCCGGTAACGCCGTCATCCATTTCCGGCTCCAGCAGACTATGTCCTGGTGAATCGGCAACGTTCTCAGTTGCGGCAGTTGCCAGATCGCGTCGTTACAACTGGTCATTACCGGCCGGACTTACAATTGTTTCATCATCTGATTCTGGAAATGTGATAACCGTGAGTGTTGGTCAAGGATATAATGGTGGAGTAATTTCCGTAAATGCAGAAAACGCCTGTGGAACGAGCAGTTCAAGATCGAAAAATTTAGGATTGAATTTACCGGGTGCACCCGCCGTGATCACCGGACCTTCTACCGGACTTTGTTCCGCAAATGGTGTAGTGTTTTCTACGATGGGTACACCAACCGCAAGTTCATATGTCTGGTCAGTTCCAACCGGTGCTTCCATAGCATCCTCAGGGAATAGTAATTCAATTACGGTGAATATGGGAAATTCATCCGGTGCTGTTACGGTACGCGGTCAAAATGCCTGCGGTATCGGAAGTACCCGCAGCATGACAATTACGGTAGCTCCTGCACGTCCCGGTACCATCACAGGGCCTGTTATCAATATTTGTACAGGTTCCGTCCAGAACTATGGAGTTGCAACGGTAGCCGGTGCAGAAACCTATAGCTGGATTATCCCGCCTTCATCGCAGATTATAGGTGTCCAGAATACGAAAGATATTGCATTGGAGTTTGGTCCTATAGCAGCATCTTCTCAATTAGTCATGGTTGCTGCAAGTAATCAATGCGGATCTGGTCAGTCACGATCACTTTCAGGGATAACTACAAATACTTGTTTAAGAAATGACCTGGATGAATTCGACTTTGATATTTCAGTTTATCCTAATCCCGGTAACGGATATTTTACATTAGATTATCTGGTTCCGTTTGAGAACAAGAAAGTTCAAATTTCGATTTATAATTCAGAAGGAAGAATGATTATGAATCAACTGATCAATGCAGCGTCGGACAGGAATTCGTTGATGCTTGATTTGTCGGAATTCGTATCAGGACCGTATCTGTTGCTGTTTGAAAATGGCAGTGAAAGGAAAACAATTCGTCTCATTAAAGAATAATCAGATTGTAAATATGAAATACAGAGTAAATAAAATAACAATTAATATAATTAAACTGCAAACTAGTTAAAAATCATGAAAAACAAGTACAAAACGAGTCTGACTATCTCAGGCTTCACCCACCGACTATCTCGGTTGGGAAACATGCGGCGAGGTGCTGTGTTTCTGATGTGCCTGGCGATGTTGTCATTTATGACAATTACTGCCAGTGCTCAGTCATTTACGGGCAGCGCATCTGCCGGTACAATCCCTTGTCAGGGAGGTACAACAACGCTTACCCTTACGGCGAGCGGTGGAACTTCACCTTATGAGTATAGTATTGATAACGGTTCGACTTATCAGTCGTCAGCTACCTTTACCATCTCATCAGGTACGTATGCACAGATAAAGGTGAGAGATGCGGCAAGTACCGTAATCACCTTGTCTTCTGTTACAGT
>JBIIHN010000406.1:0-2570 GCA_044235745.1 Bacteroidia bacterium | reverse complement strand
CGCGGAATAAATCCGAAAAACTGCATATGCAGCGCGGAGAAGAGGATGGCAGTCAGTACGATGGCAGCTGTACGGTTTTGGGCCAGTTCTTCGAATTGTTTTTGTACAATGCCTCTGAAGAATAGTTCTTCTCCAATGGCCGGTAAGAGTGCGATGACAAGCAAATTGCTGAACAGATCCATGATCGTTCCGGTTCCCAGGAGAAGCGCAGTGATCCGGGTTGCCTGCTCTTCGCTGGCGTTCATCCAGTCTTCAATTCCTTTCAGTGCAGCCGGCAGGTGAAGTCCCTGATTGATAAAGCTCATCCAGTTGATGAAGGGGATCCCAATCATGAGCAGGAGGAATACCATCAATACGGATGGGAAGGTGGTTTTTTTCTCAAGGCCGAGGTATTGGCGCGTATTGTTGCTGAACAGAAATGCGGCCATCAGGGACGGAAGAATGAACGTGCCAATAGCTGCAAAAGACTGCAATAAGCGGAATGCACCTACAATTCCGGGTTGAAGACCTTTGTCATAAACAGAAGGGTCATTCATGATATCCACTCCGTAAATTGCTTTAGCCAGTCCGGCACCGATTCCGGTGAGTAAGACCGCGAAAACAAGAGTGAGCCCTACCAGTATGAGAAATTTACGGTACGGTGGACGATCGGCGAGGCTGGCGCGGAGCTGCATTGTTTTGTATTTTTGCAGCTGCAAAGGTAGACTTTCAGCCGAAAGATGACTTGCCGCTTATTCGGCAATTTATCTCTTTGATTGGATGATTTGAATGATTAACCTGCAAAATGCCTAATCACAAGGATCAATATGAAAACCTCCAACCTCCATCTTCGAAAAATACTTCTGATAGAATATCTTCTTGGAATCCAGGATGAAAAGGTGTTCGACAAAGTTGAGTCAAATATCCAGAAAAGCCTGAAATCAATTAAACCTGCTGATATTGTTTTTTCTAAAAAAGAACTCATCAAACGGGCAGAGTTCTCCGAAAAACAAATAAAAAAAGGTCTGGTGATGAGCCAGAAAGATGTAGAAAGCCAGGCTAAAAACTGGAAGTAGTATGAGACAGGTTTTCTGGACAAACTTTGCTGTTTCTGAGCTAAAGAAAATTTACAGTTATCATAAAATGGCAGCTGGTGATCGTGTCGCAGAGAGTATTAAAAAATCAGTGTTTTCCGCTGTTAAGCTGCTGGTACGTCAACCCGAGTTGGGTATGACGGAGGAAAACTTAAAGGATTTAAATGAAGGCCATCGGTATCTCGTAGAAGGAAATTATAAGATTATTTATAAAGTTGCAGGAGATAAAATTTTTATCACTGATATTTTTGATTGCAGGCAGAACCCACTAAAAATGAAAAGAAAAGAAAAATAATTCAGCAGCTTCCCGAAGAGATAAATTTCAAGTTTATTGTGATGAAGGATGTTACAGAAATGAAAATTGTGAATGGTTAATATAGGTCCGATATCGCTCCCTGATTTCCCGCTTCTCCTCGCTCCGATGGAGGATGTGAGTGATCCGCCGTTTCGTTTTGTATGTAAGCAGCATGGTGCTGATATGATGTACACGGAGTTTATCTCCAGCGAAGGGTTGATCCGCGACGCGGCAAAGAGCAAGGTGAAGCTCGATGTTTTCGATTATGAACGTCCGGTGGGTATTCAATTGTTTGGTGGTAATGAGGATTCACTCGAAGAAGCTGCAAGAATTGCAGAAGCCGCAGGGCCCGATCTGATCGACATCAATTATGGTTGTCCGGTGCACAAGGTGGTGAGTAAGGGTGGCGGTGCCTGTTTGCTGCAGGATGTGGATAAGATGGTGCGTCTGACGGAAAAAGTGGTGAAGGCTGTTCGTCTTCCGGTAACCGTTAAAACCCGTCTGGGCTGGAATGAGCAAACGAAGAATATCGAGGAGGTTGCGGAGCGCTTGCAGGATATCGGCATCTCTGCACTGGCGATTCACGGTCGTACCCGCGCGCAGATGTATAAGGGTCCGGCCGATTGGACACTCATCGGCAAAGTGAAAAACAATCCGCGTATTCATATTCCAATCTTCGGTAATGGTGATGTGGACGCTCCACAGAAAGCGGTGGAGATGCGTAACCGCTATGGAGTAGATGGTGTGATGATAGGTCGCGCGAGTATCGGTTACCCCTGGATTTTCAACGAGATCAAACACTATATTTCTACAGGTGAAATCCTGGCGGCACCTACCATCTCTCAACGTGTTGATACCTGTAAGGCTCATCTTGATTATTCCATTCGCTGGAAAGGAAACTTTGTAGGCATCGTAGAGATGCGCCGTCACTATACCAATTACTTCAAAGGACTCGATCATTTTAAGGAGATCAGGATGAAACTGGTCACCAGTCCATCCTACGATGAGATTACGGATACGCTCGAACATATCCGTGAACGATATTCGGAGGTGTTGAAGGGTTAATCAGCGGGACGCGACCCGCCCCTCCCAATTGAACCTGCAATCTTCAAATGTATTTTGGGAGGGGCTGGTCGCGACCCGCCCCTCCCAATTGAACCTGCAATCTTCAAATGTATTTTGGGAGGGGCTTCCCGTAAAAC